>JBBQMM010000560.1:0-2710 GCA_038328935.1 Burkholderiales bacterium | reverse complement strand
GCATCGCCGTGACCGCGGCCGACAACACCAATGGCACCTGGCAATACACGCTCAACGGTGGCGGGCTGTGGGCTGACTTCGGCACGCCCAGCGCCGCCGCCGCGCGGCTGCTCGCCGATGCCAGCACCTATGTGCGCTTTGTGCCCAACGCCAACTGGAGCGGCACGGTCGTCAACGGTCTGAGCCTGCGCGGCTGGGACCAGAGCAGCGGCATTGTGGGCAACACCGCCGACACCAGCACCAACGGTGGCAGCACCGCCTTCAGCACCGCGGTGGTCAGCGCCTCGATCACCGTGACGGCATCCAACACCGCGCCCGTGCTGTCGGGTGCGAACAACCTCGGCGCGATCAACGAAGACCCGGCGGTCAACCCCGGCACGCTGGTATCGGCGCTGATCGCCGGCCAGGTGGTCGATGTTGACCCGGGTGCCGCAAGCGGCATCGCCGTGACCGCGGCCGACAACACCAATGGCACCTGGCAATACACGCTCAACGGTGGCGGGCTGTGGGCTGACTTCGGCACGCCCAGCGCCGCCGCCGCGCGGCTGCTCGCCGCGGATGCCGGCACCGCCGTGCGCTTCGCACCCAACGCCAACTGGAACGGCGCGGTCGCCCCTGGCATCAGCTTCCGTGCCTGGGACCAGAGCAGCGGAGTGCCGGGCGCCACGGCCAGCGTTTCGTCAGCATCATCCTTGGCCGACAACTTCACCACGGCTGCCTACAACAACAACGCGGGCAGCGCCAACTGGAGCTCGGACTGGGTCGAGTCCGACAATGCAGGCGGCGGCGCGACCGGCGGCAACATCCTGGTCACCGGGGGTGCGCTGCGCGTCGGCCCCGGATCATCAGGCGACAGCATCTACCGTCAGGCTAATCTGACGGGCCTGGGCTCTGCAACGCTGAGTTTCGACTTCAACAACGCGCTGATTTCGGGCAAGCCGACCATCGAGGCCCGCATCTCGGCGGACGGCGGTGCCACCTACAGCACGCTCGCCATCTTCACCAAAAACCTGAACACCGGCAGCGGCAGCATGTCCTTCGACATCTCGGCCTACGCCTCCGGCAGCACCCGGGTCCAGTTTCTGGTCAGCGGCAACGCAGGCGGCGCCATCTACTTGTCGCTGGACAACGTTCAGATCAATGCCAGCGCCATCGGCGGCTCCACCGCGTTCAGCGCTGCGACGGCCAGCGCCAGCATCACGGTCAACCCCGTCAACGACGCTCCGGTGCGCGCAGCCGGCCTGGCGGCCAACCTCACGGTGCTGGAAGACGCGGCAGCCACCAGCCTGGGCCTGGGCGCGCTGACCTATGCCCCCGGCGGCGGCAGCGACGAAGCCGCGCAGACGCTGACCTACACCGTCACCGCCGTGCCTTCGGCTGTGCTGGGCAACGTCACGCTGAGCGATGGCCTGACCGTGGTCACGACCAGCACCTCCTACAGCCTGGCCCAGCTGCGCGGCATGCAGTTCGTGCCCGCGGCCAATGCCAACGGCGGCCCGGCCACGTTCAGCTGGAACGTGTTGGACTCGGGCGGCACCGCCAACGGCGGCGTCAACACGCGCGCCGAGTCGCTGACCGTCACGGTCACGCCCGTCAACGATGCTCCGGTGGTCAGCGCCACCGGCACCACGCTGGCCTACACCGAGAACGACGCAGCGATTGCAGTAGACGCCGGCCTGACCGTCAGCGACCTCGACAACGCCAACCTGGCCGGCGCCACGGTCAGCATCAGCGCCAACTTCGTGGCTGGCGAAGACGTGCTGGCCTTCACCAACCAGTTCGGCATCACCGGCAGCTGGAACGTCGGCACCGGCGTGCTCACGCTCACGGGCTCGGCCACGGTGGCCAACTACCAGTCAGCGCTGCGTTCCATCAGCTACCTCAACAGCAGCGACGCGCCGTCCACTGCCCTGCGCGGGGTGAGCTTCGTCGTCAACGACGGCCTGGCAGACAGCATGGTGGCCACCCGCAATGTGGCCGTCACGGCGGTGAACGACGCGCCCGCCGCGTCGGGCTTGAACGCGGCCGAGATCTATACCGAAGACGCCACGCTGCGCCTGCTGCCCATCGTGGTCAGCGACGTCGACCACGCCGCCGGCAGCGTCACGCTCACCTTGTCCAACCCCGCTGCGGGCACGTTGAGCACCGGCACCTCGGGCGCTCTCACCTCCACCTACAACGCCGGCACCGGTGTGTGGACGGCCAGCGGCGCGCTGGCCAGCGTGAATGCGCTGTTGTCGGCGCTGGACTTCACGCCTGCAACCCACTTCAACGGTGCTTTCGGCATCGCCACCAGCGTCAGCGACGGCGTGGCGCCTCCCTTCACCGGCAACAAGGCCTTCACCGGTGTGGCGGTGAACGACGCCCCCACCGCCAGCAACCTGAGCGCAGCCGAAACCTACACCGAAGACGTGCCGCTCAACCTGACCGACATCGTCGTCAGCGACGTCGACAGCAGCAGCGGCAGCGTGACACTGACGCTGTCCAATCCGGGCGCAGGCCAGTTGAACGCCGGCACGTCCGGTGCGGTCAGCGCCAGCTTCAACCCCGGCACCGGCGTGTTGACCGCCAGCGGCGGCTGGGCCGATGTGAACAACCTGCTGGCCGCGCTGGTGTTCACACCGGTGCCCGACTTCAGCGGCGGCTTCAGCATCGCCACCAGCGTCAGCGACGGCGTGGCGCCACCCATCACCGGCACCAAGGCCTTCAC
>JBBQMM010000559.1:0-2720 GCA_038328935.1 Burkholderiales bacterium | reverse complement strand
CAGGGAGAGGGAGCAAGACAGGGCGCCGCGCCTGCAGCGGGTGCAGCAGCGGGTGCGCCAGCAGGCGGCCTGTCACGCTGTCAGCATGGGCCGAGACTTCGGCCACCGTGCCTTGCGCCACCAGGCGGCCGCCGCGTTTGCCGGCGCCGGGGCCGATGTCGATGACGTGGTCGGCGCGGCGTATCGTGTCTTCGTCGTGTTCCACCACCACCAGCGTATTGCCGGCGGCACCCAGCTTGGCCAGGGCGCCCAACAGCACGCCGTTGTCGCGCGGGTGCAGGCCAATGGTGGGCTCGTCCAGCACGTAGCACACACCTTGCAAGTTACTGCCCAGCTGCGCAGCCAGGCGGATGCGCTGCGCCTCGCCCCCGCTGAGCGTGGGTGCGGCGCGGTCCAGCGTCAGATAGCCCAGGCCGACATCGGACAGGAATTCGAGCCGGCTCTTGATTTCAGACACCACGTCGCGGGCGATGTCGGCGTCGCGGCCGTGCAGGTCCAGCGCCTGCACCCAGGCACGCGCCTCGAACACCGACAGGCGCGCGATGTCGCTGATGGCACGGTCTTCAAAGGTCACGCCGCGCGACGCCTTGTTCAGCCGCGAGCCTTGACAGTCGGGGCAGGGTTCGTCGATCAGGCCCTCGGCCTCGGCTTCTTCGGCCGGGAAGCTCTGCTCGCGGCCCTTGTTGTCTTCGTCCTTGACGGAATCGTCATACACCTTGCGCTGTTCACGGGTCAGCTTCAGGCCGGTGCCCACGCAGGTGTGGCACCAGCCGTGTTTGCTGTTGTAGCTGAACATGCGCGGGTCCAGCTCCGGGTAGCTGGTGCCGCAGACCGGGCAGGCGCGCTTGGTGGAGAACACTTTCACTTCACCGATGCCGACGCCGGTGCCGAACTTGTCCATCGCCTCGGCCAGTCCGTCCAGCGGATGCAGCAGATGCAGCACGCCCTTGCCCAGCTCCAGCGTCTTCGACAGCAGGGCCTTCAGCTCGGGTTCGTTCCTGGCGCTGATGACGATGCTGCCCACCGGCAGTTCCAGCGTGTGCTCCTTGAAGCGGTCGATGCGCGGGAAGGGCTTCAGCGGCAGGAACTCGCCGTCCACGCGCAGGTGCGTGTGGCCGCGTGCCAAGGCCCACTTGGCGAGGTCCGTGTAGACCCCCTTGCGGTTGATCACCAGCGGCGCCAGCAAGCCCACGTGCTGCCCTTTGTGGTTGCGCAACAGTTGCGCGGCGATGCTCTCGGCGCTTTGCGCCTTTACCGGCGCGCCATCGTGCACGCAGTGCTGCAGGCCCAGCTTCACCCACAGCAGACGCAGGAAGTGCCAGACCTCGGTGGTGGTGGCCACGGTGCTCTTGCGGCCGCCGCGCGACAGGCGCTGCTCGATGGCCACGGTGGGTGGAATGCCGTAGACGGCATCCACTTCAGGCCGCCCCGCCGGCTGCACGATGCTGCGCGCGTAGGCATTCAGGCTTTCCAAGTAACGCCGCTGGCCTTCGTTGAACAGGATGTCGAAGGCCAGCGTGCTCTTGCCAGAACCGCTGACGCCGGTGACCACGTTGAAGCTGCCGCGCGGGATGTTGACCGACAGCGACTGCAGGTTGTGTTCGCGCGCGTTGACGATGCGGATGCAGTTCTTGTCCGCCCCCTCTCCCTCAGGGAGAGGGTTGGGGTGAGGGTGAAATGGGGGGGCTGGATTGCGCTTGCTGGAGGGCGGGGCCGGCACTCCACCCTCACCCCTGCCCTCTCCCTGAGGGAGAGGGAGTAACACTCCCTGCGGGAGTGGGGGTAGCAGGCGCGGTTCCTCCACATGGAGCAAACCCAGACCCAAGGCGCCTTCGTATTCGCGCAACGCCCGCCCCGTGTGTGAAGTGGCATGCGCCTTCACGTCAGCGGGCGTGCCCACGCACACCACGTGGCCGCCGCCTTCGCCGCCTTCGGGGCCGAGGTCGATGATCCAGTCGCTGGCGCGGATGACGTCCAGGTTGTGCTCGATCACCAGCAGCGAGTGCCCCGCCGCCATCAGCTTGCGCAGCGCGCGCATCAGCTTGGCGATGTCGTCGAAGTGCAGGCCGGTGGTGGGCTCGTCGAACAGAAACAGCGTGCCGCGCGCTTTCGGGTTGATGGCCAGCGGCTGGCGCGATGCGCCCGACGCAGCCGCATCGGCCAAAAAGCCAGCCAGCTTCAGCCGCTGTGCTTCACCGCCGCTGAGCGTGGGCACCGGCTGGCCCAGGCGCACGTAGTCCAGGCCCACGTCGATGATGGGCTGCAGCCGCGCCACCACCTCGCGGTCGTTCTGGAACCAGTGCGCAGCCTCGGCCACGGTGAGGTCCAGCACATCGGCAATGCTGAGCTGCATGGGGCCGCGCACCACCTTCACGTCCAGCACCTCGGGGCGGTAACGGCGGCCGTCGCAGTCGGGGCAGCGCAGGTACACGTCGCTCAGGAACTGCATCTCCACATGCTCGAAGCCGCTGCCGCCGCAGGTGGGGCAGCGGCCGTCGCCGGCGTTGAAACTGAAGGTGCCTGCGGTGTAGCTGCGCTCACGCGCCAGCGCTGCGTCGGCGAAGATCTTGCGCAACTCGTCGAAGGCGCCGACATAGCTGGCCGGGTTGCTGCGCGCGGTCTTGCCGATGGGGCTCTGGTCGACGAAGACGGCGTCGCTGAGGAAATCGGCGCCGAGCAGGCGGTCGTGCTCGCCGGGGGTCTCGGTGGCCTTGCCGAAG
>JBBQMM010000558.1:0-2739 GCA_038328935.1 Burkholderiales bacterium | reverse complement strand
TGGGGCCGGGGCCGCGGGGGTGGCTGCCGTTGAAACGCGGGGTGCGGGGGCGGGTGCCGGGGCCGTTTCCGCGGCCGCGGCCCAGGTGGCTGGCGGCAGGGGCTGGGTGCCGACTATTTGGGGCGCGCGCCCAACGACCCGGTTCACACCGTCGCTGAGGGCGAGCAGGAAGCTGGGGACGCGTGCGCCGCGGCTGTCGGTGCTGTCGGCAACGAACACCACCCGTGACGCTTCCACATCGGCCTGCGTGAAGCCGTTCAGCAAGCGGCCGGGTGCCGCCTGCAGTTCAAAGTGGCCATCGCGCGTGGACAGCACCTCGTAGACCAGCGCGGCCGTTGCGCCTTCGGGGTCGCTGGCCTGCAGCACCAGCGTCACACCCTGCGCCGACAACATCAGCGCCTGGCGGCCGATCACCGGTGCCTCGTCGACATTGGCCACGCTCACGCTCAGCATCTGCGTGGCGCTGGTCTGGCCGTCGCTGGCGGCGACGATCACGTCAAACACGCCGTTGCCATCGGCGTCGCGCGGCGCTTCGTAGTCGGGTGCGGCAACAAAGCTCAGAGCGCCACTGGCGGCGTCGATGGTGAACAAGGCTGCGTCGGCGCCACCGGTGATGGCAAAGCGCAACGCGCTGGCCGGGTTGTCGATGTCGGCGGCGCTCAATGGCGCGACGGCGCTGCTGTTTTCGGCCACCTGGACCGCCGCTGCGGGCGCGCCACCGTGGCTGGTGAAGACGGGTGCATCGTTGACCGCTGCCAGCCGCACGGTGGCGGTGGCGGGGGTGGCGATGATGCCGTCGCTGACCTCGAAGGCGAGCTCGACGGAGCCGCTCCAGTCGGCTGCCGGGTCGAGCTGCCAGCGGCCGCCACCGAGATCGCGCAACGTGGCGGCGCCAGCCACCACGCGCAGCGCGGCCACGCTCAAGCTGTCGCCATCGGCGTCGGTTGCGCCGGCCAGCAGCGTCGCGGCATCGATGGCCAGCGCGGTGTCTTCGGCCCCTGTGCCCAGGTCCACGGCGGCCACGACCGGTGCGTCATTGACGTTGGCCACGCCCAGCGCGAAGTCGTCGGACGCCGAGGCGGCGGCGCTGTCGGTAGCCGTGACGCGCACGGTGAACGCACCGACATCAGCGTTGCCCGGCGTGCCGCTGAAGGTGCGGGTGGTGGCGTTGAAACTCAGCCACGACGGTAGTGGCGCACCGCTGGCCAGCGTGGCGCTGTAGCCCAGGGTATCGCCGGCGTCGACATCGGCGAAGGTGTTGGCCGGCACCGTGAAGCTGAAGCCGGCGCCCTGGCTGCTTGACTGGTCCGGCAGCGGCACGGCGACAGTCGGCGCGTCGTTGACGGCGCTGACATCGAAGATCAGCGTGCGCGCCACCGGGTCGAGGTCAACACCGCCGTTGGCCGTGCCGCCGTCGTCCTGCACCTGGAACGTGAACGACGCCAGGGCCGTGCCATTGGCGTCGGCAGCGGGCGTATAACGCAACTGGTTGGCGGCGAGCGATGCTGCGCTGACGGTCTGCCCCGCTGTGACCGCCACCGCGTTCAGCGTCAACGTGCCGCTGGCGGGCAGCGTGACGATGCGAACGGCGGCCAGGCTATTGGCGGGGATGTCGTTGACATCGCTGAAGCCGAAGTCCGCCGCCACCAAATTGCGGACCGTGTCCTCGGCCATCGTGATGGTTGCGCTCGTAGCTGCGGGCGCGTCGTTGACGTTGACGACCCGGATCACGAAGTCGTCGAAGGCACTGGCGGCCGACGGGTCGGTGGCGGTGACGCGAACCGTGATGTTGCCGATGTCGGCATTCGCTGGTACGCCGCTGAAGGTGTGCGTACGCGGGTCGAAGGAAAGCCAGGCCGGCAAGGCACCGCCGCCGGCCAACACGGCGCTGTAGCTGAGCGTGTCGCCCACGTCGGCGTCGCCGAAGGCGCTAGAGCCATTGTTGAAGGCGAAGCTGAAGGCTGCGTCCTCGTGGGTGGTCTGGTCGGCGATGCCGGCGGCGACGAAGGGCGCACTGTTGCTCGCGCCGCCACCGACGACAGTGAAGCCGCTGAGGTTCGATGCCCCGGTTCGGCCCGGGTCGCTGAGGCCCAGGTCGCTGCCATCAAAGAAGAGGCGACCGCTGGCGATGGTGCCCGGGCTGCTGTCCTGCTCGGTGCGGGAGACGACCAGCGCGACGATGTCGAAGGGCGTTTCTGGCACGCCCGCGTAGACATCGTCGCCGTTCACCGCTACCAGCAGGGTGCCAGTGGCCAGCACCGTGCTGCCCAGAGTGGTGGGCTGGGTGATGAGGTGCAGGCCCTCGATCTGGTACGGATTCGTCGGCATGCCGGTCAGGCCCAGGGTGTAGCCGTTGATCAGCAGGCGGGTTGCCGTGGTCCCCGACACACCCGAACCGACGCCGGTGCCGATGCCCGTGAAGGTGTAGATGTTGTTCTGGATGGCCGCGGTCGAGTTGGCCACCACGAAGGTGCCGGCGGGCAGCAGCGTGCCGCCAACGGTGGTGGGCGTCTCCACCAGCGAAATGGCGTGGACGTTGTAGGGCGGGATGCCCGCGGTCGGCGCGCCATCGTGGATGCTGTCGTCGAACAGCATGAAGTACGCGCCGCTGGCGTAGTTGCCGGGCGCGCCCGGGCGGTAGACGACGAGGTCTTTGCGGTCGGCGCTGAAGTCGTTGCCGGGGTTCGCGTCGCCGGTGTTCAGCGCGATGGCTCCGTTGCCGGGGTCCAGCACCAGGAT
>JBBQMM010000557.1:0-2747 GCA_038328935.1 Burkholderiales bacterium | reverse complement strand
AGGTCGTTCAAGGTTAAGTGTTGGCTTTCAAACTAGCTAGGTTTGGTCAAGCCTTTCATCTTCTCGCGCCTGGAGGCGATGGGCATCGCCACCACCATCAAGGCGGCGAAGAAGGAAGTCGAGAGCGGCACGCCGGTGGTGTGGGACATCCTGGAAGAGGTGATCAAGGAGCACCCCGTGCTCTTGAACCGCGCGCCGACGCTGCACCGCCTGGGCATCCAGGCCTTCGAGCCGGTGCTGATCGAGGGCAAGGCGATCCAGCTGCATCCGCTGGTGTGCTCGGCCTTCAACGCCGACTTCGACGGCGACCAGATGGCCGTGCACGTGCCGCTGTCCATCGAAGCGCAGATGGAAGCCCGCACCCTGATGCTGGCGTCCAACAACGTGCTGTTCCCGGCCAACGGCGAACCGTCGATCGTGCCGTCGCAAGACGTGGTGCTGGGCCTGTATTACGCCACCCGTGAGCGCAGCAATGGCCGCGGCGAGGGCATGATCTTTGCCGACATGCAAGAGCTTCAGCGCGCGCTGGACAACGGCGTGGTGGAAATCACCGCCAAGATTGCCGTGCGCATGACCGAGTTCGTCAAGGACAAGGACACCGGCGTATTCACGTCGCAGACCAACCTGGTCGACACCACGGTGGGCCGCGCGCTGCTGTCGGAGATCCTGCCCAAGGGCTTGCCGTTCAGCAACATCAACAAGGCGTTGAAGAAGAAAGAGATCTCGCGCCTCATCAACGTCAGCTTCCGCAAGTGCGGCCTGAAAGAGACGGTGGTGTTTGCCGACAAGCTGCTGCAAAGCGGCTTCAAGCTGGCCACGCGGGCTGGTATCTCGATCGCCATCGACGACATGCTGGTGCCGAAGGAAAAGCCGGGCCTCATCGAGCGCGCCGAAAAGGAAGTCAAGGAAATCGAGCAGCAGTACGTCTCGGGTCTGGTGACGGCCGGCGAGCGCTACAACAAGGTGGTCGACATCTGGGGCAAGACCGGCGACGAAGTCGGCAAAGTCATGATGAGCCAGCTGTCCAAGCAGAAGGTCGAAGACCGCCACGGCAAAATGGTGGACCAGGAGTCGTTCAACTACATCTACATGATGGCTGACTCGGGTGCACGCGGCTCAGCGGCGCAGATCCGCCAGCTGGCCGGCATGCGCGGCTTGATGGCCAAGCCTGACGGGTCGATCATTGAAACGCCGATCACTGCCAACTTCCGCGAGGGGTTGAACGTGTTGCAGTACTTCATCTCCACCCACGGCGCCCGCAAGGGCCTGGCGGACACGGCGCTGAAGACTGCCAACTCGGGCTACCTGACGCGCCGCCTGGTGGACGTGACGCAGGACCTGGTGGTCATCGAAGTCGACTGCGGCACCAACAACGGCATGAACCGCCGCGCGCTGGTTGAAGGCGGTGAAGTCATCGAGAGCTTGCGCGACCGCATCCTGGGCCGTGTCACGGCGACCGAGGTGCTGCACCCGGAAACCCAGCAGATGATGCTCGGCGCCGGGCACATGCTCGACGAAGACACCATCGACGTGCTGGAAGCGGCCGGTGTGGACGAGGTGAAAGTGCGTACGGCACTGACCTGCGCCACGCGTTTCGGCATCTGCGCCAAGTGCTACGGCCGCGACCTCGGCCGTGGCGGCACCGTCAACGTGGGCGAAGCCATCGGCGTGATTGCCGCGCAATCCATCGGCGAGCCCGGCACACAGCTGACGATGCGCACCTTCCACATCGGTGGTGCGGCTTCACGGGCCGCGGTGGCCAGCAGCGTGGACGCGAAGAGCGAAGGCGTGATCGGCTTCAACGCCACCATGCGCTACGTGACCAACGCCAAGGGTGTGCTGGTGGTCATCTCGCGCTCCGGTGAAATCGTCATCAGCGACCAGCATGGCCGCGAGCGTGAACGGCACAAGCTGCCGTATGGCGCGACGCTGAACATCAAGCCCGACCAGCATGTGAAGGCCGGCTCCGTGCTGGCCAACTGGGACCCGCTGACGCGCCCCATCATCACGGAATTCGCAGGCCGTGCGAAGTTTGAAAACGTCGAAGAAGGTTTGACGGTGGCCAAGCAGCTGGACGAGGTCACGGGCCTGTCCACGCTGGTGGTCATCGACAGCAAGCGGCGCGGCGTGGCCAAGGTGGTGCGCCCGCAGGTCAAGTTGTTGGACGCTGTTGGTGTCGAAGTCAAGATCCCGGGCACGGACCACGCGGTGACCATCGGCTTCCCGGTGGGCTCGCTGATCCAGATTCGTGACGGTCAGGAGTTGGCGCCGGGTGAAGTGCTGGCGCGCATCCCGATGGAAGGCCAGAAGACGCGTGACATCACGGGCGGCTTGCCGCGTGTGGCTGAACTGTTCGAGGCCCGTTCACCGAAGGACGTCGGCCTGCTGGCCGAGATCACCGGCACCATCAGCTTCGGCAAGGAGACCAAGGGCAAGAACCGCCTGCAGATCACCGACCCCGAAGGCTTCGTGCACGAAGAGCTGATCGCCAAGGAAAAGAACATCCTGGTGCACGAAGGCCAGGTGGTCAACCGCGGCGAACTGGTGGTCGACGGCAGCGCCGACCCGCAGGACATCCTGCGCTTGCTGGGCATCGAAGAGCTGGCGCGCTACATCGTCGACGAAGTGCAGGACGTCTACCGTCTGCAGGGTGTGAAGATCAACGACAAGCACATCGAGGTGATCGTGCGCCAGATGCTGCGCCGTGTGCAGATCACCAATACCGGTGACAGCAAGTACATCAACGG
>JBBQMM010000556.1:0-2761 GCA_038328935.1 Burkholderiales bacterium | reverse complement strand
CCCTCCCGCGGCTGCGCGCGGGGGGGGGGGGCCTCCAGGGGGGGCCCTTCCTTTTTTATTTTGGGGGGGCGGGCCGCAGCTTTATTGGGCCGCGCTCCCCGGGCCCCCCGCGCCGCTGCCCACAGCGCCAGCACGCCACGCGGCAGCACCACGGCCAGCAGCAGCGTGGCGCCGTAAAGGTGGATCCACGGCGCTGCGCTGGCCTGTGCCGGTGCGCCGGGCGCCAGTTGCAGCGGCGCCACCAGCGGCATGCCGATGCCTGTGAGGGTGCTGGCCGGCCACAGCAGCGCGCCCAGCAGCGACTGCACCGCCGCCGCGTCCAGGAAGGTGCTTTCCCATCCGGCCCGGTAGTCCAGCACCAGCCCGCGCAAATAGAGCCCGGCGATCAAGCCCAGGCCCAGGGCCGCTGCCGCGCTGTGCAGCAGCACGGCCCAGCGCTGGATGGACAAGGGCAGCGCCTGTTCCGCCCACAGCCAGGTCGGGCTGGCGGTGTGGCCTGGCGCCCGGCCCAGGCCCCAGCCAGCGACCCATGCGCGCAAGGTGCCGCTGTGGCCGGGCAACAGCAGGGCCAGGTAGACCATCAGGTTCCAGGCCACCACGGCCCATACCGCAGGGGCCAGCAGGTTCACGCGTTGCGGGATGCCGAGCTGGTCAACGCCCAGCCCGAAGACCAGGCCCAGCAGCAGCGCCAGCACCACCCAGGCCGGGTGCCAGCCGCGCCGCGCCAGCCAGCGCTGAGCAGACTTGTCGCGCGGCAGCAGGCGCTGCAGGGCGAGCGCGGCGCGCGCGCTGACAAACTGCTCGGGCGTGGCCTGGTCGCCCACCGTGGCGAGCGCTTGCTGCGTGGCCCAGGCGCGGTCGTCCAGGCTCCAGTGCGGGTTGGTCGCCGGGGTGGTTTCTTGCGCCTGCAGCAGCAATACCTGGCGCGCCTGGTCTTCGGTCATGGGGGCCCACTGTAGCCCGCGCCGGCGACGGGCGCGCCCTGGCCGGAGGGCGGCTGCAGCGCGGGCACGGCGGCCTCCAGCGGCTGCAACAAGCGTTGCCACAAGGGCGGCCCGGCCTGGCGGCGAAAGACGCCGAAGTGCCCCAGCTGCCGCAGGCCGAACTCGGAAGGCTGCAGGTGGTGGCGCTGCACAGCCGCCTGTTTGAAGTGCGCGGCCAGCGCGTCCACCGCACGCCGCGGCGCATGGGCGCGGTCGTCGTCGACGCTCCACAGGTGCAGCGGCGCGGTGAGGGTGGCAGCCCTGCTGAACGGGGCCATTTCGGGGTCTGCAAAGGCCCAGCCCCGCTGCAGGCCCCAGCGCACCCACTGCCGCGCCGCGCCCGCCGGCAGGGGTTGCGCACCCGGGCCCAGTGCCCAGCCCGGCAAATGGCCGAACAGCGGCAGCAGGGCCGGCAGCCAGAGCCGAAAGGCGATCAACAACAGCGCGCGCTGCGGCCAGGGGTACAGCCGCGGCTCACCGGTACCCGAGGCCACCATCAGCAGGGCGTCGGCGCGCTGCACACCGTGCGCAAAGGCCGCACAGTTGCCGCCGAAGCTGTGGCCCACCAGCAGCAGCGGCAGGCGGCCGCTCCGGCCGCCCCCTTCGCCCCTTTCGTCCCTTCCGCCCCGATCGGCACGGTCGGCACGGCCGCCCTGATCGGCACGGTCCGCAGCGGCTGCCAGCGCGGCGCTCATGTCGCGCACGGCCCAATCGGTCATGCGCGCCGGGTCCTGACGCAGCGGGCCTTGGCATGACGCGCCGATGCCCCGGTAGTCGTAAGTCAGCACGGCATAGCCACGTGCCGCCAGCCACTGGGCAAAGGCGCGGTAGTAGCCCTGCGGCACGCCGCCAGCCGCACTGACCACCGCCACCGCATGGGGCGGCTCGTAGGGCTCGAACCAACAAGCCGCGAGCTCGCGGCCATCGGCCGCCGTCAGCGTGGTGGGCCGGCCGTTGATGGCTGCACCTGGAGATTGCATGGCATTTGCATGGCTTCACTGTAGGCCAGGCAGGCGCTGGGCCAGCAGAGCCAGCGCAGCTTGCCATGGGTGCGCCGCCTGATCGACAACCGCGCGTTTCGATTCGACGCCCAGGACCCCTGCAGCCGACGACCTTTTTCCGCCCACGCCGGCTACGCCAGCGCGCGCCCGATCAGGATCTTCTGCACCTCGCTCGTGCCTTCGTAGATCTGGCACACCCGCACGTCACGGTAGATGCGCTCGACCGGGAAGTCGCTGACGTAGCCGTAGCCACCAAAGACCTGGATGGCGCTGCTGCACACGCGTTCGGCCATTTCGCTGGCAAACAGCTTGGCCATCGCGGCTTCTTTCAAGCAGGGCTTGCCAGCGTCCTTCAATGCAGCCGCATGCCAGATGAGCTGGCGCGCGGCTTCGATCTGCGTGGCCATGTCGGCCAGCTTGAACTGCACCGCCTGGTGCTGGAAGATGGGCTGGCCGAAGCTGCTGCGGTCCTTGCTGTAGGCCAGTGCGGCGTCGAAGGCCGCACGCGCCATGCCCACGGCCTGGCTGGCGATGCCGATGCGGCCGCCTTCCAGGCCCGACAGCGCAATCTTCAAACCCATGCCTTCTTCGCCAATCAGGTTCTCGGCGGGTATGCGGCAGTTGTCGAACAGGATCTGCGCCGTGTCGCTGGCGTGCTGGCCCAGCTTGTCTTCGATGCGCGCCACGTGGTAGCCCGGGCCCCGGCGAGAAGCGAGCGGTAAGAGTCGACGGTCAGACTCGGCCTACGCTCAGCGGGCGTTGCACGCTAGCCGCAAC
>JBBQMM010000555.1:0-2785 GCA_038328935.1 Burkholderiales bacterium | reverse complement strand
CCTGACCACCTTTTTCCTCCAATAGCCGTAGGCGCCCGCCAGCAAGAGCAGCGGCCAGAGAAACGTGGTCTGCATCACCCACGACAGGCGACTCTCCATGAAGCCCGTAGCGTCTGCTGCAGCCGGCTTGTGCGGGCCTTCGCTGAACCAGTTGCGGCGCGAATAGCTGGCCCAGCCGAACAGCGCGCCCAGCACCAGGAACGACAGGATGTACCAGTTCATGGCCGACCTCCATGGAAAGCGACAAGTCGACATGACATCACGCAGTGTCAGTCTACGGTGACATGGCGAACCCTTGCAAGCCGTCGGGCCAAGCTTGCATCGGGTGGCCTGACGGGCCGCCTGGCCCACGCTCCTAGAGCATCCGCAAGTGCCTGGCCGCAGCACCACGCACGCTGGACAGCGCGATGGCCTGATCGAAGCTGGCCAGGCAACCGCCGCGGTGCACGGCCAAGGCCAGCAGGTACAGATCGGTGATCTGGTTGTGGCCCTGCACCCGCGTGAAGTCGACATGCGCGTCGTCGCGCAGCGAAATGTCGTCGGGCCAGAACTCATGGTCCAGTGCGCTGCAGGCCTGGCGCAAGCGTTCGCGCACGGCCTGTATGGGCAGGCCACCGCGGCGGCCGTAGCTGGGCAGGCTCATCACGCGGATGACGCCGTTTTCCACCAGCGGACAGGTGGCGATCTTGGTGCCGCGTGTTTCGATGAACGCGTTGGCGCGCGTGCTGAACTGGTGGGCGTCGTCGAACAACGCGACCCAGACATTCACATCCAGCAAGGCGCGCACAGAGGTGGCCAGGCTCAGATGCCTTCACGTTCCATCAACCCGCGCACCTGTTGCGGCGTGATGATTTCGTCACGCGCCGGCAGCAGCGCGAAGCGGCCCCGCAGGTCCGGGGCGCTGCGGTTGTGTGCCGCCAGGCCGCCACTGGTGGCGCCACGACGGATGAGCTCTGATATCGCCTCGCCCAGAGACAGATTTTCGCGCTGCGCGACGTTGCGAGCAGCGATGGCAGCGTCTTCAGACAAGTTGATGGTGGTGCGCATGGGGAAGCAGTCCAACTCGACGGCAAAGCCGCATCTTAGCATCAGATTCGCATCAACGCATCAACGACTGTCGCGAGCCGGGGGGCCGCCCAGCTCAGTCTCTCAGCCCTGTTGCCAGCGGTCGTTTTCGCCCAGGCCGGCGGGCGACATCAATCTGGCGCGGGCCGCCTCGTCGCTGAGCAGTTTCGCGCGCCACCAGTCGCTGGTGATGCGCGCCACCAGGTCATGGTGGGCTTGCTGGCGCTCCGCCGCAGGGCCCTGCCGCCGCGGTGGGCCAAAGGCCGGTGCGCGGCGCAGGTTCTGACCGGCAAACGTCATGTGGTCGGCTCCGTCAAGCCACAGCAGCGCGCGCTGCCCGGGCGGCAGGCCCTGAAAAACCTGCGCGCGGCGCTCGCCGCCGTCGTAGCCGCCGAAGGGGTCGCCATCTTCCGAGCCGGTGATGGCCAGGAAGGGGCGCGTGATGCCGCCGAAGGCTCCGGCCAGCGACAGCAGCGCCACGGCAGGCTGCGACGGGCTGAAGGCCATGAAGGCGCGCGGCCGCGGGTCGCTGTAGCGGGTGGCGACCGGGTGGCGCTGCCCGGCGATGGCCTGCGCGGTGAGGGCGCCAAAGGAGTGGCCGGCCATGCCCACCGCCTGCGGGTCGAGCTGCGACCACGGCGCTGCACCCTGCGCTGCGAGGCGGGCCACTTCGTCCAGCGCAAAGTGCACGTCCTGCACGCGGGCGGTCAGCTGCTCGGTGGAGCCCGCCGACCGCAGTTGGCGCAGGCCGGCGCGCAGCGTGTCCGTGTCGCTGCCCGGGTGCTGCAGGTGCAGCACCGCCAGCCCGGCGGCCGACCAGGCTTGACCCCATACGGTACCGGCATCGACGCTGCCGCCCAGGCCGTGCGAGAACAGCACCCAAGCCCAGGGGCCTGTACCCGTGGGCAAGCGCAGACGCCAAGGCAGGCTGCGCGCCCGGATGGTGTCGGTCCACTGCCCATCGGTCACAGCCCCGCTGGCGCGTGCGGGTGTCGGCAACCACAGCTGGGTGGCCAGGCCGACGCCGCACTGGAGCCACAGGCGCCTGTGCATGCGTGTGTGCATGCGTGTTTGCAGGCGTGTTTGCATGCGTGCGTGCAAGCGTGTGTGCAGGCGTGTGCTCATCGCCGGATTCTCGCCAGTTCACGAGTCGTTGCCTCGCGTGTCACCATCGGGCATGTCAGCCTCGTTCGACC
The DNA here is from genome assembly GCA_038328935.1 of Burkholderiales bacterium. Lineage (GTDB taxonomy): Bacteria > Pseudomonadota > Gammaproteobacteria > Burkholderiales > Burkholderiaceae_C > Rubrivivax. The sequence continues at coordinate 524 of JBBQMM010000555.1, read as the reverse complement.
TCATCGTCTATGGTGCCAGCGGCTTCACCGGCCAGCTGGTGGCGCAGTACCTGCAAACCACTTACGGCAGCAGCGGTTTGCGCTGGGCACTGGCCGGGCGCGACGCGCAGAAGCTGGCATTGGTGCGGCAGGCCATCGGTGCACCCGACTCGCTGCCCCTGCTGACGGCCGACGCCCGCCAGCCGCAAGAGCTGCGCGCGCTGGTGCGCCAGGCGCGTGCCGTCATCACCACCGTCGGGCCCTATCAGCTGCACGGCGAAGCCCTGGTGGCGGCCTGCGCTGCGGCCGGCACGGACTATGTCGACCTCTGCGGCGAGCCGCTGTGGATGGCGAAGATGATCCCGCAGCTGCAGGCACCCGCGGCCGCCAGCGGCGCGCGCATCGTGTTTTCGTGCGGATTCGACTCGATCCCTTTCGACTTGGGCGTGGTGTTCTTGCAGCACGCCATGCAGCAACGCCTGGGTGCCTTTGCCAGCCAGGTGCGCGCCCGGGTGCGGGTGATGAAAGGCGGTTTCTCGGGCGGC
>JBBQMM010000554.1:0-2802 GCA_038328935.1 Burkholderiales bacterium | reverse complement strand
GACCCGGCCCGGGGAAGGGGTGGCGGTAGACCATGTCGTGCGGCAGGCCCAGGGCCACACCGAGTTCACGCACCTCGTCCTTGAACAGCTCGCGCAGCGGCTCCAGCAGCTTCAGGCCCAGCGTGGCCGGCAGACCGCCGACGTTGTGGTGGCTCTTGATGGTGGCCTTCTTGGTGTGCGTGCCACCGCTTTCCACCACGTCGGGGTAGATGGTGCCCTGGGCCAGCCAGGCAGCACCCTTGACGGCGCGCCCCGAGGACGCGCGCAGGCTGCCGTCGCCTTTGAGCTTGGCGGCCTCGGCCTGGAACACTTCGACGAACTCGCGGCCGATGATCTTGCGTTTTTGCTCGGGGTCGGTGATGCCCTTCAGGTGGCCCAGAAACTGCTCGGCCGCGCTCACGTGCACCACCTTGGCATGCAGGCGGCCAGCGAACATGTCCATCACCAGCCGCGCTTCGTTCAGACGCAGCAGGCCATGGTCGACGAATACGCAGGTGAGCTGGTCGCCGATGGCGCGGTGGATCAGCGCCGCCGCCACGCTGCTGTCGACGCCCCCTGACAGGCCCAGGATGACCTCTTCATCGCCCACCTGCTGGCGGATGCGGGCCACCGCTTCTTCGACGTAATGGCCCATCACCCAGTCGCCCCGGCAGCCGGCGATGTCGCGCACGAAGCGCGTCAGCATGGCCGCGCCTTGCAGCGTGTGGGTCACCTCGGGGTGGAACTGCACGGCGTAGTAGCCGCGCGCCTCATCGGCCATGCCGGCCATCGGGCAACTGGGCGTGCTGGCCATCAGCTTGAACCCCGGCGGCAGCACCGTGACCTTGTCGCCATGGCTCATCCACACCTTGAGCATGCCGTGACCATCGGCGGTGCTGAAGTCTTCGATGCCCTGCAGCAGCCGGGTGTGGCCGTGCGCGCGCACCTCGGCATAACCGAATTCGCGGTGGTCGCTGGCCTCGACCTGCCCACCCAGTTGCACGGCCATCGTGAACATGCCGTAGCAGATGCCGAGCACCGGCACGCCCGCTTCCCACACCGCCTGCGGTGCGCGCAGTTGGTGGTCTTCGTAGGTGCTGGCGTGGCTGCCGCTGAGGATGATGCCCCTGGCGCCGAAGTTGCGGATGAACTCGTCCGACACATCACTGGGGTGGATTTCGCAGTACACCTGCGCCTCGCGCACGCGGCGTGCAATCAACTGCGTGACCTGGGAACCGAAGTCGAGGATCAGGATCTTGTCGTGCATCTTCAGTGCCCGCGCTGCTCAGCGCGGGGCCGAGGCTGGATGGATGGAGGGTGGGAGCTTGCGCCGGGCCATGCGCCTGAAGTGCACGGCTGCCAGCACCAGGGCTGCCGCCTGCAAGGCGGCACAGAAAAACATCGGGCCACCGGCGCGCCAGTCGCTGGCGGGCAGGTGTGAAACGGTGGCCATCAGCGGCGCCGCCAGCGCGGGCGCCACCACCGCCATCAGGCTGTTCAGGCTGCTCACGGCACCCAGGGTCTGCCCTTGGGTGCGCTCATCGGCAGCGGCGGAAACCAGACCCTGCAGCGATGCCGCCACGGCCGCGCCCAGCACGTTGGCCACGATGACGACGTACATCATCCAGCCCTGCGTTGCCAGACCCCAGGCGGTGAAGGCCAGTGTGGACGAGACCAGGCCGGCCACGGCCAGCCGCTGCGCGCCCAGGCGCTTGAGCAGGCGGCCGAGCAACACACCCTGCACCAGGGCCGAGACCATACCCACGGCGAACAACGACCAGCCGTTTTCAGTCGGCCCCCAGCCAAACCTGAAGCTGCCGTACAGCACCCACACCGTGTACAAGGAATACTGCGCCAGCCCGGCGAACGCCAGCACGCCCACCAGCAGGCCCACACCCTTCAGCGCCGCCAGTTCTTTCAGCGACGTCAACGGGTTGGCACGCCGCCAGTCCACCGCACGCCGCTTCTCGGCGCCCAATGACTCGGGCAGCACGAAGTAACCGTAGACCAAGTTCAGCAGCGCCAGCACACCCGCTGCAAAAAAAGGCAGGCGCAGGTCGATGCCGCCCAGCAAGCCACCCAACACCGGCCCGAGAATGAAGCCGATGCCGAACATGGCGCCCAGCATGCCGAAGCGCTTGGCCCGGTCCTGCGGCGCGGTGATGTCGGCCACGTAGGCGTTGGCCACTGCAGCGTTGGCCTGCATGGCGCCGCCAATGACGCGTGACGCCACCAGCATCCACAAGGCGCTGGCCAGCGCGGTGGCGAAGAAGTTCAGCGCCAGCCCGCAGAAGCCCAACAAAAGCAAGGGTCGGCGACCGTAACGGTCGGACAGTGCACCCAGCACCGGCGCGGACACGAATTGCGAAACCGCATAGGCCACGGCGATGACGCCATACCAGCGCGCCTGGTCACCGAGGTCAGCGGTGAACTGACCCACCAGACCGGGCAGCACGGGCACGATGATGCCCACGGCCAGCATGTCGATCAACACCACCAGCATGATGAAACGCATGGCGGCGGCCTGCCCCGGTGCACCGGGGGCTGCCTGCACCGGGGCAGGATTCAAAGGCCCAGCACTCAAGCGGCCCTCATTCCATGCGGTAGTTGGGCGCTTCTTTGGTGATCTACACGTCGTGCACATGGCTTTCGCGCATGCCGGCGGAGCTGATCTCGACAAACTGTGCGCGTTCGTGCATGTCGGCAATGCTGGCGCAGCCGCAGTAGTGCATGGATGCCTTCAAGCCACCCGCCATCTGGAAGATGACAGCCACCACCGACCCCTTGTAAGGCACCTGCCCTTCGATGCCTTCTGGCACCAGC
>JBBQMM010000553.1:0-2807 GCA_038328935.1 Burkholderiales bacterium | reverse complement strand
CGGCCGCCCAGTGAAGAAAGCGCTGCGGCTATCTTGTCCAGGATCCAGGTGGCTTGTGCGCCGGCGTCGCCGCGCGCCACCAGTTGCCCGGCGCCATGGGTGGCGGTGGTGCCTGAAACCAGGATGCGGTTGCCGGTGCGCACCGCTCGTGAATAGCCGGCCAACGGCTCCCACACACTGCCGCTGCTGATGCGCCAGCGGTCCGGGTGGCCCGGTACTGGCTGCTTGTCGTAAACCTTCGGCAGGCTGTCCAGATGGTGGCTGAGGTCGCCGCTGGCAGTCAGGAAAGGCGGCTTGCGGTACTCGTCGCCGCAGTCGCCGGGGATGCGCAGCGTGGCGGCGAAGGCCTGGTCCAGCAGTGCGTGATCTTCTGCGCTCAGCGCGAAGCTGAAGGCCTTGGCGTTGTCGGCCCGGTGTTCACGTTCCAGCAGCCGCGCGCCCACGATCACGGCGGCCACCGCCGGCTGTTCCAGCACCCAGCGCGCGGCCACGTTGGCCACCGACACGCCGTGCCGCTGCGCCACGGTGTGCGCTGCCCGCAACACGCCCTGCAGCGCCGACCAGCCGCCCACGGCGTCGATGAAGCGGCGGTACTTCATCTTGCTCCAATCGCCTATCTCGCCTTCGGCTGCAGGCTCGGGGGCGCCCAGCCAGCGTTCGCTCAAGAAGCCGCCACCCAGCGTGCCATAACACAGCAGTTTGACGCCGCGTTCAAGACACAGCGCCTGCATCGAATCCGCAGCGCGGCGGTCCAGCAGCGAACAGCAGACCTGGTTGCTGGCGATGTCGATGCCTTCGGCCAGCAACACCCGCAGGTGCGCGGTGTCGAAGTTGGTGAGGCCGATGTGGCCGATCAAACCCTCCTCGCGCAGGCGCGCCAGTTCGTGCATCGCGTCCAGCCAGCCCGGGTGTTCAAAGGTCCACCAGTGGAACTGCAGCAGGTCGATGCGGTGGGTGCGCATGCGCTTGAGCGAACGCTCGACACCGGCACGCACCACCTCGGGCGTCATCGGCCCCGGCGGTGGGCACCATTTGGTGAAGGCGCGCACACCGGGCGCGCGGCCACCCGCCAGCAGTTCGCCGGTGATGAGCTCGGCCGAGCCGTAATGGTCGGCCATGTCGAAAGCATCGAAGCCGGCGGCGGCGTAGCGCGCCAGATCATCGGCCGCGGCCTGTGCGTCCAGCAGCGTGCCGCTGCGTTCCTGGTCGGCCACCTGCCACAGGCCGGTGACCAGGCGCGGTATCTCCAGCCCCGGCGCCAGCAGGGTGCGGTCAGGCCTTATCGGCATATGGTTTTCAGCAGCATGCGGCGGACGGTGGACGGTGGACGGCGGAGGCGGACGGTGGAGGCGGAGGCGGACGGTGGAGGCGGAGGCGGAGGCGGAGGCGGACGGCGGAGGCGGACGGTGGGCGCAGGGCGCTGGGCGCTGCGCGGTTGTCCATGGGCCGCCGCTGCCTGGTCAACGCGCTGGCAGTCGTACCTGCACGGCCTGCACGTCTTCGGTGCTCATCTGGCCGGTGGTGGTGACTTCGCCGTTGGTGATCCTCCAGGTGCGGAATGGGCCGACGATGTCGCCGTTCCTGTCGAACTGAACGGCGCCGATCACGCCCACGTAACGCACCGGCTTCTTGTCCTTGATGAGCTGCAGCGCGCGCGCGAAACCGGCCGGGCCGGCGTTCACCACCTCACCGCCGGCCTCGGTGACTTTGCGGATGCTGTCGCGGATGGCTGCCGCCTCGAACTTGCCGGCGTGCGCAATGGCCAGCCCCAGGATGGCGGCGGCGTCGAAGGCGCGGTCGGCTGCGGGCGCGCCGGCATCGAAGCCACCGCTCATCGCAGGGTAAGCCTGCGCAAAGAACTCGGTCGACGGCGTCTTGCTGGTACCCGAACTGGTGCCGATGGCATTGTTCAGGAACTGCGGGCCCACGCCCTTGATGAAGTCGGCCGCGTTCATGCCGTCGTTCAGCAAGAAGCGCTGCGGGCCGCCCTGCTGGATCCAGGTGCGCACGATGGTGGTGCCGTCCCCCGGGTAGCCGATGAAATACAGCGCCGGCGCGTCGGCCTTGAGCGCACTGGTGACCTCGGCGGCGTAGCTGGGCTGCTGCGGGTTGTAGGGCGTGACGCTGCGGATCTTGCCGCCCAGCGCTTCATACGCACGGCGGAACTCGGCCAGCATGTTGACGCCGAAGTCGTTGTTGACGTGGATGATGACCAGGTCTTTCAGGCCCTGGTCCAGCGCGTACTTGGCGGCGGCGGTGCCCTGCAGGGCATCGCTGGTGATGGTGCGGAAGAACCAGCCGTTGGTCTTGCCCTCGACGCCCAGTTTCGTCAGCGTGGGCGATGTGGAGGCGGGCGAGATCTGCACCACACCCGCCGGCGCAGTGACGCTGGTGGCGATGGGAATCGACACCGAACTGATGATGCCGCCGATGAGGGCCGGCACCTTCTTCAGGTCTACCAACTGGCGCGCCTGGTCCACCGCCACCGAGCCCTGGCTCTGGGCGTCGCGCAGCTCGAAGCCCAGCTTGCAGCCCGCGATGCCCGCTGCGCCGCCGGCCTTGTTCAGCTCGTTGAAAGCGAGCTCCACCGACTTCGAGGCCGCCTGGCCGAAGCGGCCGGCCGCGCCGGTCAGCGAAACCACCATGCCCACGGTATGCGTGCAGGCGGGGGCCTGGGCCTGCGCGGCCAGCGGTGCAAGGCTGGCGGCGGCGGCGGCCAGAGACAACAGCGTGCGGGAGATCGTGTGGCGCATGAAAAGCTTCCTTTTGGAATTCAGGGTTTGGCTCCCTCTCCCTCTGGGAGAGGG
>JBBQMM010000552.1:0-2808 GCA_038328935.1 Burkholderiales bacterium | reverse complement strand
ATCTCGAGATACTGTGGTGTTGGTGGCAATGACGCCGTCGATCTCGTTCTTGTGCAGCGTGGCAGCTATCACCGCAATCTGCGCATCGTCCAGGTCGGGCGCTATCTTCAGCAGCAGCGGCACGTTCTTGCCATGTTGCTGCGCCAGCAGCTGCCGGCGTTCCTGCAGCGCCGACAGCAGCGCGTCGAGTGCAGCGTCACTCTGCAGCGAGCGCAGGTTCTGCGTGTTCGGACTGGAAACGTTGACGGTGACGTAGTCGGCGTGCGCATACACGCCGTCCAGGCACAGCAGATAGTCGTCCACCGCACGCTCGATCGGCGTGTCGGCGTTCTTGCCGATGTTCAGGCCCAGCACACCGCCTTGGGCCCGAAAGCTGTAGGCCCGCTGCACGTTGGCGACAAAAGCGGCCAGCCCCTGGTTGTTGAAACCCAAGCGGTTGATGAGTGCGCGGGCCTGGGGCAACCTGAACATGCGCGGCTTCGGGTTGCCCGGCTGGGCCTTGGGCGTGACGGTGCCGACTTCGATATGGCCGAAGCCCATCGCGCCCAGGGCATCGATGCACTGACCGTTCTTGTCCAGGCCGGCCGCCAGGCCCACGCGGTTGGGCCAGCGCAGCCCCAGCAGTTGCACCGGGTCCTGCACACGCAGCTGTTGCCACAGGCACTGTGCGGGTGTGTTTTGCAGCCGTTGCAGACTGCCCATCGTGAGGTCGTGCGCGGCCTCCGGGTCGAGGCCGAAGAGGAAGGGGCGGGTCAGCGAATAGGGCAGCAAAGACATGATGAGATTGTCTCAGGCTGGTGCAGTCTCAGGTTGGTGCAGGCGGCGCTTGGATAATGCGGTGCATGACACAAGACGAACTCAAGGCCGAGGTCGGCCGTGCTGCACTCGAATTCGTGCCGGCCGGGGCGTGGGTGGGCGTGGGCACCGGCTCGACCGTGAACCACTTCATCGACGCGCTCGCCACCATGAAGCACCGCATAGCCGGCGCGGTGTCGAGCTCTCGCGCCAGCACCGAGCGCTTGCAGCGCGTGGGTATCGAGGTGGTCGAGGCGTCTGAGGTGACGTCGCTGCCGGTGTACATCGACGGTGCCGATGAAATCGATGGCCGCGGCCACATGATCAAGGGTGGTGGTGCCGCGCTGACGCGCGAAAAGATCGTCGCTGATCTGGCGACGCAGTTCGTCTGCATCGCCGACGAATCCAAGCTGGTCGAGGTGCTGGGCGCGTTTGCATTGCCGGTGGAGGTGATCGGCATCGCAGTTGCACAGGTGGCGCGCCGTTTTGCCGCGCTGGGCGGCATCGCCACGCTGCGTGGCGGCGTGCTCACCGACAACGGCCATCCCATCCTGGACGTGCGTGGCCTGAACATCAGCGACCCGCCGGCCATGGAAACCGAGATCAACCAGTGGCCGGGTGTCGTCACCGTCGGCATCTTCGCGCGCCACCGGGCCCAGATCTGTTTGCTGGGTACCGCCCAGGGTGTCAGGCGTTTGACGTTTTAGGCGCGTGGGTGGCCGCAGGACGCCTGCTGCAGCGCGCGGGAAAACGGCACCAGCCGCTATGGCCTGCCGTGCCCAGAGCCCGCCCTGGGCTTGCAGATCGATACCTAGAGGGGTCTGGTTTTTCGCGCCTTTCGCTTCGACGCCTTCGGCCGCCCAGGCGCCTGGCTGGTGTTCTAATCGGGTACATCACGGCAGAGGTGTGCCGACCGCACGCCATCGCTCCACAACCGCACAAGGACCTCGTCTTGGCCAAACCCAACTACTCTTTCGAAAAGCGCCAACGCGAGCTGGCAAAGAAGAAAAAGAAAGAAGAGAAAGACCGGGAAAAGGCAGCGCGCAAGGCTGCGGGCCTCGCGCCGTTGCCAGACGACCCTGAAGACGCGGATGGGGCCGACGAGCCCGCCTCGCCGCGCCCTGCTTGAACCCCCCATCCTGCTGATCTACCGGTCGGCCGCCGCGCGTCTGGCAGCCCGCATGCGAAAGCGCGCGGGATCGACCGCATCGGCCAGGTCTTGCTCCAGTGGCCAGGGTGCGCCACTGGCCTGGCTGGCGATCAGCTGTGCCAGCAGCGGAGCCAGGGTCAGACCGCGCGCGCCCAGCGCGGTGAGGACGAACAGCCCGGGCTCCCGTGGCAGCAACCGTGCCTGGTCTTGCCGCTGGCCGCTGGGCCACTCGGCCAAGGCCATGGCCCCTGCCAGGGGCAGCCGGTCGGGTGTGTTCAGGCGCCAGGCAGCACGGCCGCGCAAGTTCGTCGCCTGCAGGGGTGCCGCCTGTCCGGTCAGCCGCTGCAAGCGCAGCAGGTTGTGCCGGTGGTCGGCGTCGGTGATGTCCGGCAGGGTGTCGCCCACCGGAGCGCCTGGCTTGCTGGTGGCGCCGCAGAACCAGTCTGAAGCCTCGTCACTGGCCAGCTCTGCGGGCAGCGACAAGGCATAGCCGTCGCCGGCCAGTGGCAGCTTCAAGCGCATCCCTGCTCCCGCTTGCACCTGGGTTATCTGCCCTCGGGTGTGGGCCAGGGGCCAAGCCGGATGGCCGAGCGGCTGTAGCAGGCGTGCGCAGGATTGCGCGTTGGCCAGCACCAGCACCCGACCCTGCGCAAGCACTCCGTCGTGGTCTGTGCCCAGCGCCTGCCAGCTGCAGCCGCTGCGCAGCAGTGTGGCGACGCCGCTGTTCGGTTTCAGCTGCACGCCCGGCGTCGACAGCGCATGGTGCACCCAGGCACGGGGATTGATCCAGCCGCCGCCTGGATTAAGCCAGGCCGGCGACGACAACGGCACGCCTGCGCGCGCGCTGGCCTCAACGGCCGACA
>JBBQMM010000551.1:0-2819 GCA_038328935.1 Burkholderiales bacterium | reverse complement strand
CCCAGGCATCCATCAGGATGTTGGCTGGTCCGGTATCGAAACCCAGGCAAGGCCAGCCCGGCAGCAACACGCTGATGTTGGCGATGCCGCCGCCGTTGAGCACCACCCGTGCACGGTCGGCGTGGCGCAGCACCTGATCGTGAAAGCCCGGCGCCAGCGGCGCGCCCTGGCCGCCCAGCGCCATGTCGCGGCGGCGAAAGTCGGCCACGACGGTGATGCCGGTGGCTACCGCCAGCGTGTTGGGGTCGCCCAGCTGCATCGAGAAGCGCTCGGCACCCCCGGGTTGGTGGTGCACGGTCTGGCCATGGGCACCCAGCACCTGCACCTCGTCCGCCTGCACGCCCGCTTGCTGCAGCAGCGCCTGCACCGCGCCGGCATAGGCCCGCGCCAGCTGCACGTCCAGCGCGCCCACGGCCGCCAGCGTCACCGCCTGCCCTTGGCACACCGCCAGCACCGCCTGGCGCAGCGTCTGCGGGTAGGGCTGGTGGTGCGCATGCACCAGCCGCGGCGGCGCAGCGGGAGGGAACTGCACCAGGGCCGCGTCCACGCCATCCAGGCTGGTGCCCGACATGAGGCCGATGACGTAGGGCAGGACGGTCTGCGTTGCGGCTTGTTTCAAGAAATCACCCCTCGAATTTGCGGCTTGCCCGCGATGGTGCCCGATCTCCTACCATTCCCGGTTTTGCCGCTGGCTTGATTGAAAGGCTCGACCATGAACGCTCCGCTGCCGCCGCAGGTCACCCATCCCTTGGCTGCCGCCGAACAACGGCGCGTGCCGGCCAGCCTGCTGCAGGCGCTGCGCGACTACTTCGGCAGCCGCTGCAGCACGGCCGATGCGGTGCGTGAACAGCACGGCCGCGACGAGTCCTCCTACCCGTTGACGCCACCCGAAGTGGTGGTGTTCTGCGAAAGCACCGACGACGTGGCCGAGGTGGTGCGCCAGGCCGCCGCGCATGCGGTGCCGGTGATCCCGTTCGGCATCGGCTCGTCGCTGGAAGGCCACCTGCTGGCGGTGCAGGGCGGCATCAGCATCGACTTGTCGCGCATGACGGCGGTGGTGCAGATCAACGCCGAAGACCTGACGGTGACGGTGCAGGCCGGAGTCACGCGCGAGCAGGTGAACCGAGAAGTGCGCGACCTGGGCCTGTTTTTCCCCATCGACCCCGGCGCCAACGCCAGCATCGGCGGCATGTGCGCCACGCGCGCCAGCGGCACGAATGCGGTGCGCTACGGAACGATGCGTGAAAACGTGCTGGCGCTGCAGGTGGTGACGGCCAGCGGCGAGGTCATCCGCACCGGCACGCGCGCCAAGAAAAGCAGCGCCGGCTATGACCTGACACGCCTGTTCGTGGGCAGCGAGGGCACGCTGGGCGTGATGACGGAAATAACCCTGAAGTTGTACCCGCTGCCTGAGGCCGTCAGCGCCGCCATCTGCCATTTCCCCAGCGTGGACGCCGCGGTGCAGGCCACCATCCAGATCATCCAGATGGGCGTGCCCATCGCGCGCTGTGAGCTGCTCGACGAAAACACCGTGCGCGCCGTCAACCAGCACAGCAAGCTGAACCTGCGCGAGCAACCGATGCTGCTGATGGAATTCCACGGCAGCCCCGCCAGCGTGCAGGAACAGGCGCACACGGTGCAGGAGCTGGCGCGCGACTTCGGCGGCGAGGACTTTCAGTTCGCCAGCACGCCCGAGGAACGCACCAAGCTGTGGAGCGCGCGCCACAACGCCTATTTCGCGGCCGTGCAGTCACGCCCGGGCTGCCGCTGCCTGAGCACCGACACCTGTGTGCCGATCTCGAAGCTGGCCGAGATCATCAACGCCTGCAAGGCCGAGGCCGATGAAGCCGGCATGCCTTACTTTCTGGTCGGCCACGTGGGCGATGGCAACTTCCACTTCGGCTATTTGCTCGACCCGAACAGCGCCGAGGAACGCGCGACGGCCGAACGCCTGAGCCACCAGATGGTGCAGCGCGGCCTGGCGTTGCAGGGCACCTGCACCGGCGAACACGGCGTGGGCCTGCACAAGATGGGCTACCTGTTGGAAGAGGCGGGCGAAGGCGCGGTGGCCGTGATGCGCAGCATCAAGCGCGCACTGGACCCGCTGAACATCATGAACCCGGGCAAGGTGTTCACGGTCTGAGGGCGCTGCCGGCGCTGCAATTCCTCAGCAGCGCGGCCGGCCATGGTGGCGCCGGCTTGCGGCACGTCACCCGTTCAGGGGATGCCCGGAGCGGCGGTGTGCTTACCATGACAGGCCTATGCCAGCAGATGGGGCCTGTCAGATGAACATGTCGAACCAGACACCGGCGAAGCCCCACGAAGCCTGGCTGCTGAAGCATTTCTCGAACACTTATTTCTCGCTGCGCATGGGCCTGGCGCTGCTGGCCTTTGCCTTCCCCCTGGTGTTGTACGGCTACGGCAAGCTGCGATATGGCCTCGATCTGCAGCCGTCGATGAGCGCCTATTTCTTTGCCGCCACGGCCGACCAATGTGCCACCTTTCCGATGCGCACGATCTTCGTGGGCTTTCTGTTTGCCATCGCTCTGGGCCTGTATGCCTACAAGGGCTTCACGCCACTTGAAAACGTACTGCTCAACGGGGCTGCGATCTGCGCCGCGCTGGTGGCGACTTTTCCGGAGCGGCTGGCGCTGCCAGATGGCGCATCCAACGCCGCTTTGCGGCAGCTGTTCACAGACTGCCCGGCGGTGCGTCGATTTGCCGAAGACCCACAGCCCTGGCCCATCCACTACACGGCGGCGGTGCTGCTGTTCGTGCTGCTGGCCGCGGTGGTGTGGTTTTGCGCGGGCAAGACCTTG
>JBBQMM010000550.1:0-2825 GCA_038328935.1 Burkholderiales bacterium | reverse complement strand
GCCACGGGCGTCATCAGCGCAGCCGAGTTCAAGCAGGCCGAGGCCGAGAAGCTGGAGCTGCGGACCTTTGCACTGCAGGACCTGGCAGCGCAGCACGTTTCCGAGATGGCACGCAGGGCCGTCGTCGAGCGCTTGGGCGACAAGGCCTACACCGAGGGCGTGCGTGTCTTCACCACTGTGCTGGCCGACGATCAGCGCGCAGCACACACGGCACTGCGCCGAGCCGTCATCGTGCACGAGCGCAAGCAGGAATGGAGAGGCCCCGAAGCGCAGGAAACCCTGCCCGACGACGCTGCCGAGGCCGACCGTGCCGCGTCGCTGATCCTGAAGGAAGGGCGCGACGACGAAGACCTGCGCCTGGCCATCGTGCTGGCCACCACGCCCAACGAGGTGACGGCCAAGCTGGCCAGCGGCGAGATCGTGAAGGTACAAGCCTCCACCTTGCGCTGGTTGCGCAACTACCTGCTGCCCGAAGCGGCGTCCACCCGGCTGGCCATCAAACGCGGCTCGGTGGTGCGGCTGCTGCAGCAGCAGCTCAAGGGCAGGCCGCAGGAATGGGTGATCACGCAGTGGCCGCAGGCTGAGGCGGCCTTCGTGGCGATGGACCCGGTCACTGGCCGCATACGCGCGCTGGTCGGTGGCTTCGACTTCAACCGCAACCAGTTCAACCGTGCCACCAGCGCGGCGCGCCAGCCGGGTTCGGCCTTCAAGCCCTTCCTGTATTCGGCCGTGCTCGAACACGGCCTGATGCCTGAGACGATGGTGGACGACCTGCCGCTCGTCAACCTGGACGGCTCGCTGCCGAACTGGAACCCGCAGAACAGCGACAACAAGTTCGCCGGCGAGATTACCCTGCGCGAAGGCCTGGTGCGATCAAAGAACCTGGTCAGCGTGCGCCTGCTGCAGCAGCTAGGCTTGCGCCAGGCGCGCAACTGGGTGGAGCGTTTCGGCTTCAACATGGAGCAGCAACCCAACGACCTGACACTGGCCCTGGGCACCGGCAGCGTCACGCCAGCGCAGCTGGCCAGCGGCTATGCGGTGTTTGCCAACGGTGGCTACCGCGTCACGCCGGTGCTGATCGAACGCATCGTCGACGGCCAGGGCAAGGTTCTGTTCCAGGCCCCGCCACCTGCACCCCTGAAAGAAGAGGCGCGCGCCATTCCCGCGCGCAACGCCTTCATCGTCAACACGCTGCTGCGAGACGTCACGCTGCGCGGCACCGCCGAACTGGCGCAGCGCAGCTTGAAGCGGCGCGACCTGTACGGCAAGACCGGCACCACCAACGATGCCGTGGACGCCTGGTTCGCAGGCTTTGCACCAGGCGTGGTGGCGGTGGCCTGGATGGGCTACGACGAGCCGCGCAGCCTGGGCGAAAGGGAAACCGGTGGTGGCCTGGCCTTGCCCATCTGGATCGAGGCCGTGGGCGCGATGATCGAGAACGTGCCCTCGCAGGACCTGACTCCTCCGCCTGGCGTGGCCTCGGTGGGCAACGACTGGCGCTATGGTGAATATGCCAGCGGGGGCTTCAAGACGCGCATCGGCCCGCCCAAGCCAGAGCCAATGCAGGCGGTGCCGCCCACCACCGACCAAGCCGCGGCCGCGCCGCTGGCGCCGGCGGCACCGCAGCGCTGAAGGCGCCTGCCCGCGCGCCCACCGCTCTGGGCGTCGCGGGGCCTTGCAACAGCTGGTCGCGCTCAATCAACCGCAGGGGCTATGGCCTCTGCGTAGTCCACCAGCGCACCCAGCAGGTCCTGTGCGCGGTCGTCACCCTGTTCGGCAGCGGTCTCGGCCAGCTCGTCGATGCGTTGCAGGTACTGTTCCAGGTTCAGGCCTCCGCCCTGCCCCCGGTGCAGGCGGTCGCTGCAGTGCTGCAGCCAGCCGGCCTGCTCGTCAGTGTCCAGGGTGTAGGCGAAGTTGCGCGCACGGTAGCGAAACAGCAGCTCCTGCAAACGCGGGTCCGCAAAGGCCGGCCTCCGGGTGGCCAGCATCTCCGGCGCCAGTTCGCGCAGGCGCTGCAGTTGGCGGCGGTCATCGGGGCCGATGAAGCCGCCGTACAGGTCTTCGTCCACGTCGACCGGCCCGGCGGCCTCGGGGCGCGCGAACACCTGCGGCCACAGCGCGTCCAGGCTGCGGCCCAGCGCGGCGGCCTTGTGCGCGTGCGCCATGGCCTGCTGCACGTCGATCTGCCAGCGCCCGGCCACGCCTTCCAGCACCTTGAGCTGGCTCATGACCACCGGCGACTTGTTGATGTGGATGGTCTTGATGGGCAGGCGCTGCTCGCCTTCGGGCAAGGCATCCTGGCGCGTGAACATGCGGCGGCGCACGGTCTCGGCGTCAAGCGACGTTAGCTCGGCGGGGTCGTGCGCCAGATCCCACACGATCAGCTCGTTGCGGTTGCTGGGGTGGGCGGCCAGAGGCCACACCACGGCCAGGCAACCCCGTTCCACCGGGTACATGCCCGACAGGTGCACAAAGGGCTTGTCGATGCCGATCTCGGCCAGCACGGCGTCCTTGCGGCGCAGCTTCAGGCAGAAGTCCCACAGCCGCGGCTGGCGCGCCTTCACCAGCCGCGCCAGGTCCAGCGTGGCGCGCACGTCGGACAAGGCGTCGTGCGCCGCTGCATGGGCCAGTCCGTTGGCGGCGGTCAGGTGTTCCAGCTTGAACGACGGCCGGCCGCGCAGCTCTTCCGTTTCGTGCAGCGGCCACTGGATGCCTTCAGGCCGCAGCGCCCAGGTGCAGCGCACCACGTCCAGCAGGTCCCAGCGCCCGCAGCCGTTTAGCCATTCACGGGCATAGGGGTCGATCAGGTTGCGCCAGAAGAGGAA
>JBBQMM010000549.1:0-2835 GCA_038328935.1 Burkholderiales bacterium | reverse complement strand
GTGCGCTCGCGCAGCTTCCGCTTCGTCGTCATCGACGAGGCCTTCGGCCGCGGCTCTGACGAATCGGCCGAGTACGGGCTGAAGCTGTTCCAGCAACTGGGCCTGCAGCTGTTGATCGTCACGCCGCTGCAGAAGATCCACATCATCGAGCGCCTGCGCGGCCGTGAGGGCTCGGCCGAGTCCGACCGCCGATGGGCCGCCAAGGTCACCGATGTGCGCCAGTGGTTCGCCTTCGCCGCCAGCGAACGCTGGCGCGAAGACGGCCGCGAGCATGAGCATTACTCGGACTCCGGCGGCAAGAGCGGCGGCCAGAAAGAGAAGCTGGCCTACACCATCCTGGCCGCCAGCCTGGCCTACCAGTTCGGGCTGGAGTGGGGGGCGGTGCGCTCGCGCAGCTTCCGCTTCGTCGTCATCGACGAGGCCTTCGGCCGCGGCTCTGACGAATCGGCCGAGTACGGGCTGAAGCTGTTCCAGCAACTGGGCCTGCAACTGCTGATCGTCACGCCGCTGCAGAAGATCCACATCATCGAGCCCTTCGTGGCGAGCGTGGGCTTCGTGCACAACGAATACGGCAGTGCGTCCAGGCTGCGCAACCTGGGCATCGAGGAATATCGGGCGCAGCGGGATGCGTTGAGCTGATGAACGAGTGGACGTCGTCTGCCGACCTGAAAGCGCAGCTGCTGCGGCTGTGGGACCGCGATGAATTGATCGGCGGCGAATATCCGCTGCGGCTGACGCTGCGCGCGCCAAAGTCCGCAGCCTTGTCGGAGCGTTTCGACGAGGTGCGTGCCTGGGTCGCCGAGTTGCAGCAGAGCAGCAGCAAGGGCTACCGCCTGGTGCTGCGCGAAGTGCGGCACCGCGTCATCGGCAGCAACAGCCTGCCCAGCGAGGCCTGGGTCGATACGCAGGACGACGCGCTGCGCCTGACCGGCAAGGCGCGCGAGGGCAGGGCGTTTGCCGAACTGATGGCCGCCACACGGCAGCAGCAGCCGGCGCTGGTGCCCTGGCTGCAGTGCCAGCCGCGGCGCGCGCTGGCATTGGCCGGCGACTGGCCGCGGCTGCTGGCCATCGTCGCCTGGGTGCAGGCGCACCCGCGCCCAGGCCTGTACCTGCGCCAAGTGGACCTGCCCGGCATCCACAGCAAGTTCATCGAAGCCCAGCGTGCGGTGCTGGCCGAACTGCTGGACCAGGTGCTGCCGCCGGACGCTGTCGACGCCGCCGCGAGAGGTGCGGGCCAGTTCGCGGCCCGTTATGGCTTTCGCGACCGGTCCCTGCGCGTGCGCCTGCGTTTCCTCGACCCTGCCCACCCCGCGTGGGTGCCCGGCACCGACGCCGACTACACGGTATCGGCGTCTGCGTTCGCGCGCCTGAACGCGCCGGTGCAGCGTGTCTTCATCACTGAAAACGAGATCAACTTCTTGGCCTTCCCGCCGCTCACCGACAGCCTGGTGGTGTTCGGCGCCGGCTATGGCTTCGATGCGCTGGCCCAGGCGGCCTGGCTGCACCAGCGCACGCTGCACTACTGGGGCGACATCGACACCCACGGCTTCGCGATCCTGGACCAGTTGCGTTCTCGCTTCCCCCATGCGCTGTCGTTCCTGATGGACCGCGACACCTTGCTGGCGCACGAGGACCAGTGGGTGCCGGAGCCGCAGCCCACGCAGCGCGATCTGCCGCGGCTTGACGCTGACGAGCGCCGGCTTTATGACGACCTGCGCTGGCTTCGGCTGCGAGAAGAGCCCTTGCGACTGGAGCAGGAGCGCATTGCCTACGGCCGGGTGCAGCAGAAGGTGGCTGCGCTGTAAGAAGGTGGCTGCGCTGTAGCGGCGGCAGTGGGCGCGAGCAGTGGTCTGCTGCACAGCCAATCGTTCGTCGCCGGCCGCCGACGTGAAGACGCCGGCCCCTGGGGGGCCGGCGTACGGGCTGATACCGCCAGCGGACGACGCAAGACGCTTGCCGCCGTGGCGCGTCTGCTGGGTGCGGTGCGGCGTCAGCGCTTGGCAGCGCCCAGTGCGCGCTCGGTGGCGTCCGACTCCCACATGTTGGTCGTCACGTCAACTCCCTTGGCGCGGCCGGTTTTCGCGTCCATGTCGATCTGCACCTCGTAGCTATTGCGACCCTTGACGACCTCGTACTCGATGTAGTCCTTCTCGCGGTCGTTGGTCGAGGTCACCTGGTAGCCCATCTCGGTCAGCTTCTTGCGATAGGCGTCAGGCGTCTGGCCCTTGGCCAATGCCTTCTCGAGCATGTCTTTCTCGCCCGACCAGGCCTTCATGTACCTGCGGTCGCTGTAGTCGCCCATGGTCACCGGCGTGAACGTCTGGCCCTTCATCGCGGCCTTCGTGCTGTCGGCTCGCCAAAGGTTGTTGGTCACGTCGACCTTCGTCGCCATCTTGGTGGCCCGGTCGAGGTCGATCTGCACTTCGGCGCTGGCATTGCCCTTGACGACTTCGTACTCCATGTAATCGGCCTCGGTGTCGTTGGTGGCGGTGATCTTCCAGCCCATGCTGTTGATCTTGTCCTTGATGGCCGTGACCGACTGGCCCTTCATCAGCGAGTCTTGCAGGGCCTTGCGGTCGGCCCCCGAAGTTTTCATATTGGCGCGGTCGCTGTAGGCCATGTGGTTGGAGCCGGGCGCCGCTGCCACCTTTTCTGCAGCGTGTGCTGCCAGTGGCAGCGCCAGCGCCAGGGCCGTTATCAGCGCGGATGTCTTCAGGGTGGTGGGCAAAGTGGTTTTCATGTGCATATCCTCTGGTCAACAGTTGAACGAGATGGCGCGCCTGTCTCTGGTCTGCAAGAGCGTCAGTTGAGCCGCGTCGCCGGGGCTGTGGCCGC
>JBBQMM010000548.1:0-2841 GCA_038328935.1 Burkholderiales bacterium | reverse complement strand
GGCCTGGACCGCTACGCCACGGCCGAACTGGTGCACGCCCTGGCTGACGACCAGGCGCGGGCCGCGCAGGCGGTGCAAGCCGCCGCACCGCTGCTGGCGCAGGCGGTGGATGCCGCCGTGCCGCGCTTGCGCGCTGGCGGCAGGCTCATCTACGTGGGTGCCGGCACCAGCGGACGCCTGGGCGTGCTGGACAGCGTGGAGTTGCTGCCCACCTTCAGCTGGCCGCCCGAGCGCGCGCTGGCGTTGTTGGCGGGCGGCCAAGGCGCCATGTTCAAGGCCGTGGAAGGCGCCGAAGACAACGCCGCGCAAGGCGGCGCCGACCTGCAGGCCTTGCAGCCGACGGCCAACGACGTGGCGCTGCTCATCGCCGCTTCGGGCGGCACGCCCTATGCCATCGGCGCTGCCCAGGCCGCGCGTGCGGCGGGCTCGCTCACCATCGCGCTGGTCAACAACCCGGGCGCCGCGCTGGCAGCGGCTTGCGACATCGGCATCCTGCTCGACACCGGGCCCGAGGTCATCAGCGGCAGCACGCGGCTGAAGGCCGGCACGGCGCAGAAGATTGCGCTCAACACCTTCAGCAGCGCGGTGATGGTGCGGTTGCACAAGGTGTACGGCAACCTGATGGTGGACCTGCGCGCCAGCAACGCCAAGCTGGTGAAGCGCGCGTTGCGCCTGACCCTGCAGGCCAGCGGCGCCGATGAAGCGGCCGCCCAGGCGGCCCTGGAAGCTTGCGGCTGGCACGTGAAGACTGCGGTGGTGATGCTGAAAGCGGGCCTGGACGCGCCCGGTGCCGAAGCGCGCCTGCAAGCCTGTGAGGGCAGCGTGCACGCGGCACTGGGCCAGCCTTGAATTCGGCCGCCACTGCGCCAGCGGTGAACTCGGTTGCCACCGCGCCAGCAGTGAACACGGCCGCCACCGCGCCCGCCCGGCTGCGCGCACTGGACGTCTTCCGTGGCGCCACCGTGGCGCTGATGATTCTGGTCAACAACCCGGGCAGCTGGAACGCGCTGTACCCGCCACTCGCGCACGCACCCTGGCACGGCTGTACACCCACCGACCTGGTGTTTCCGTTCTTCCTCTTCGCCGTCGGCAACGCGCTGGCCATCGTCATGCCTGGCCTGCAGGCCGCGGGGCCGGCGGTGTTCTGGCGCCGTGTGCTGCAGCGCACGCTGCTGATCTTCGCGATCGGGCTGCTTCTCAACGCGTCGCCCTTCGTGCGCTGGGACCCCGGCAGCGGCGAACTCGTGCTGCGCTCATGGGAAACCCTGCGCACCATGGGCGTGTTGCAACGCATTGCGCTGTGTTTTGGCGCCGCTGCCGTCACCGTGTGGCTGATGCGCAGCTTCGGTCGGCACGGTGCGTTGTGGGCCGCGGCCGTGCTGCTGGTGGGCTACTTCCTTGTCTGCGAACTCGCTGGCGCGGCCGGCGCCCCGTACAGCCTGCAGGGCTGGTTCGGCACCGCCATCGACCAGGCGCTGCTCGGCAGCGCCCATCTGTACAAAGGCGAAGGCGTGCCCTTCGACCCCGAAGGTCTGGCCAGCACCGCGCCTGCGGTGGCCCAGGTGCTGCTGGGCTGGTGGGTGGGTCGCATGGTGGTCGACGCGGTGCAGGCCGGCGCCGTGAACGCACAGCTGCTGGCACGGCTTTTCCTGTGGGCCAGCCTGCTGCTCGTGCTGGCCTATCTGTGGCAGCTGCAGATGCCGCTGAACAAGAAGATCTGGACCAGCAGCTACGTGCTGCACACCACCGGCCTGGCGATGATGGCGCTGGCGCTGTGCCTGCGGGCGCTGGAGCCGGGCTTGGGGGCAGCAAGCTTGCCGGGCCGGCAGGGCGCGGTGCCGGCGGTGCTGCACACGGCCGTGCAAGGCACGGCCCGCTTCTTCGAAGTCTTCGGCCGCAACCCGCTCTTCATCTTCGTGCTCAGCGGCCTCATACCGCGCTTGCTGGCCCTGCTGCGCTGGCCAGCCGGCGTCGACGAACAGGGCCAGACCTTGTGGGTTTCACCGTTGCCCTGGCTGTACCAGAACCTGTTTGCTCCGGCAGGCGCCGCGTTCACCACCGACCCGCGCCTGGGCTCGCTGCTGTACGCGGTGGCGCACCTGCTGCCGTATGCAGCGCTGGCGTGGTGGCTGGACCGGCGGCGCGTCTACCTGCGGGTCTAATCCGGTTCCGCCAAACCGATCACATGAAATCGCGCCTTCGCCCGCCGTGCGTTGTTGCAAATCCGCTCCTTAGGTACAGCTATGGCTGTGGTTTGCGCCTAGTGCCTGACGAAAGAATGCATCAATATCATTTGTAATGCCATTGACGGAACGGACCACTAGCCGCCCCTTGCCGCGCGGCCACGGGCGCGGCTCACAGCCCCCAGCGCCAGCAGACCAGCCAGCAGCATTGCCTGGGTGCCCGCTTCCGGCACTGGGGTCAGGATGAGTTTGATGCTCATGTTCTGCCAACGGTCATTTTCGGGCGTGCGCGATGGGTCCAGGTCTTCGAAGTACACATTGATTTCAGTGGCGCTGGTGAACACCACGTTGGTGTAACCCGCGGCCAGGTCTGTAGTGGGTGCGCCCGGCGTGTTGCCGAGCACCGAGCCGCCTCCGAAGAGCGTGTTGTTGGCGCTGGAGCCGCCGGTGAACAACTGGCTGGCGATGGTGCCCAGTTTGTCGACGTCGAAGCCGCCGATGCGATCGGTTTCGACGTTGGTCAATCGAAACGTGATCTCCTGCCCCGGCAGCACATCGAAGTAACCCCAGTTGTAGTTGAAGGCTGTCGGCGCACGGGCGCCACCCGGGTCACCCACCAGCGTCAGGTATGAGCCATTCTCGGTACCGATCAGCCACG
>JBBQMM010000547.1:0-2842 GCA_038328935.1 Burkholderiales bacterium | reverse complement strand
CTGACCTTTGCCGCTCAGGGTGGCGACGCCGCGCCCAAGTAGCGCGTGCTGCTGATGGCCGCCCGCACCCGCGCAGGCAACCCCAGCGCAGCGGCGATGGCGAAACTTCGCGCTCACCTCGAAGCCCTGCTGCAGCGCCATTGGTGGCGTGCCCGGCCCACGCTGCTGGCCCGCGCACTGCAGCCGTTGTCCTGGCTGTACGGGGCACTGGCGGGCCTGCAGCGCTGGCTGGTGCGGCCACAGTCTGCGCCGGTGCCCGTGCTGGTGGTGGGCAACATCGTGGTGGGCGGCGCCGGCAAGACACCTGCCGTGCTGGCCGCCGTGCGGGCGCTGCAGGCGGCGGGCCATCAGCCCGCGGTGCTGTCACGCGGCTATGGTCGCCAGGGCCGCCGGGCCCACCGGGTGACGGCTGGCGACTCTGCCGCGCTTGTGGGCGACGAGCCCCTGCTCATGCACCGTCGCAGCGGCGTGCCGGTGTGGGTGGGGCGCGACCGCGCTGCGCTGGCGCGACAGGCCTGCGCAGCAGACCCGGGCATTGATGTGCTGCTCTGTGACGACGGCCTGCAGCACCACCGGCTGGCGCGCAACGTGAACCTGATCGTGTTCGACGAAAGGGGGCTGGGCAACGGCCTGCTGCTGCCCGCCGGCCCCCTGCGTCAGCGGCTTGCCAGCAACAGCCTGGTGCCGACCCGGGTGCTGTACAACGCAGACGCGCCCAGCACGCCGCTGCCGGGCGCCCTGGCTGTGCGCAGCATCCGTTCTGCATGGCCGCTGCAGGCCTGGTGGCGGCAGGACCAGACCCGATCAGTGCCGCTGTCGGCGCTGCAGGGCCGTGAACTGGTGGCGTGTGCGGGCTTGGCAGCGCCCGAAAAGTTCTTCGCCATGCTGGAAGCCGCAGGGCTGCGCATCCGGCGGCTGCCACTGCCTGATCACCATGCCTACGACACGCCGCCCTGGCCCGCGGGCACGCTGGAGGTCGTCACCACGGAGAAAGATGCCGTCAAGTTGCCGCGCGTGCCGTCAGTGGAAGCTGACGCGGGTGATACGGGAGGGGTGGGTGAAGAGTGCGCCGCGCCTGGCTCGCCGCCTGGCACGTCGCCTGTCACGTCGCCTGTCACGTCACCGGGCACGGCCCGGCAAACAGCCACTCTCGCGTCGGCTTCCACATGCATCTGGGTGGTGCCGCTAGACTTGCAGTTTCCCGACGCGCTGAGCCGCGATTTGCTGGCTTTGCTGTTTCCCGGGCAGACACCCCGATGAGCCTAGACCACCGACTTGTAGAACTGCTGCTCTGCCCGCTGTGCAAAGGCCCGCTGGAGTTGCGCCGTGACGAAGACCTGCGCCCGCGCGACCTGGTCTGCCCAGCCGACCGCCTGGCCTTCCCGATCCGCGACGGCATCCCGGTGATGCTGGAAAGCGAAGCCTTGCCGTTGCACTCGGCACCTGAATCTTCCCAAGGTTCATGATCCGGGGCAGCGCCCTGGATCATCAAACACTTTCACGATAGGCCCAGAGCGGTTTCGCGCCATGCCCTTCACGGTGCTGATACCGGCGCGCCTGGCCTCCAGCCGTCTGCCCGACAAGCCGCTGGCCGACATCGCCGGCAAGCCCATGGTGGTGCACGTGGCACAGCGTGCTGCGCGCAGTGGCGCCGAGCGCGTGGTGGTGGCTTGCGACCACATCCGCATCGCCCAGGCCTGCGCGGCGCACGGCGTGCAGGCCGTGATGACGCACAGCGACCATCTCAGCGGCAGCGACCGCCTGGCCCAGGCCTGCGAGCTGCTGGGGCTGCAGGGTGACGACGTGGTGGTGAACGTGCAGGGCGATGAGCCGCTGATCGACCCCGCGCTGGTGCGCCGAGTGGCCGAACTGCTGGCCGAGCGCACCGACTGCGTGATGAGCACCGCTGCGCACCCGCTGGCCGACGTGGCCGAGTACCTGAACACCAACGTCGTGAAGGTGGTGCTGGACGCCACCAGCCGTGCCCTCTATTTCAGTCGCGCGCCGCTGCCGTGGTGGCGCGACGGTCACGCGCAAGGCGTGCACCAGCTGCCCGACCCGGCGCCGCTACGTCACCTGGGCCTGTATGCCTACCGCGCCGGTTTTCTGCGCGGTTTTCCGAGCCTGCCACCATCGCCGCTGGAAGCCTGCGAAGCGCTGGAGCAACTGCGCGTGTTGTGGCATGGGCATCGCATCGTGGTGCATGTGGAACCGCACGGGCCCGGCCCGGGCGTCGACACGCCCGAAGACCTGGCGCGCGTGCGCTCCATCTTCGTCAGGGGTGAAGCTACTGCGGGTTGAAGTCCGCCGCCGGCGCTGTCAGCCAGGTGCAGACAAGCGCGTGATATTCTCGTTTCGAGACAAACGGCGGCATGGTGAACACCATGATTGCCGGGCAGCAGAAACCACCATCCGAAGGACCCGATGAAACTCATCCTCCTGGGCGCACCGGGCGCTGGCAAGGGCACGCAAGCGACCTTCATCTGCAAACGCCTGGGCATTCCACAGATATCCACCGGCGACATGCTGCGCGCCGCCGTCAAGGCCGGTTCGACACTGGGCGTGGCGGCCAAGAAAGTGATGGATTCGGGCCGCTTGGTCAGCGACGACATCATCATCGGGCTGGTCAAGGAACGCATCGCACAGCCCGACTGCGCCAACGGCTTCTTGTTCGACGGTTTCCCGCGCACCATCCCGCAGACCGACGCCATGAAGGCTGCTGGCGTGAAGCTCGACCTGGTGCTTGAGATCGACGTACCCGATGCCGCCATCATCGAACGCATGAGCGGCCGCCGCTCGCACCTGCCCTCGGGCCGCACGTACCACATGAAGTTCAACCCGC
>JBBQMM010000546.1:0-2846 GCA_038328935.1 Burkholderiales bacterium | reverse complement strand
GTGCTGGCCGGCCGCAAGCACACCTACGAGTCGGGCGACGCCGCAGGCATGAAGGGCGCCATCCGCACGCTGGCGGCGCTGGGTGTGCAGCTGCTGGTGCAGACCAACGCAGCCGGCAGCATCAACCCCGACATGCCGCCGGGCGCGCTGATGCTCATCACCGACCACCTCAACGTGGCGCAGCGTTCGCCGCTGGTGGGTGAAACCGGCAACACGCGTTTCGTCGACATGAGCGCCGCTTACTGTCCGCAACTGGGCGCGCAGGCGCGCGCCGCCGCCGCAGCCTCGGGCCTGCCGCTGCACGAAGGGATCTACGCCTGGGTGCTGGGCCCGCAGTTCGAAACGCCGGCCGAGATCCGCATGCTGCGCCTGTTGGGTGCTCAAGCAGTCGGCATGAGCACGGTGCCCGAAACCATCCTGGCGCGGCACGCCGGCTTGCGTGTGCTGGCGCTGTCGCTCATCACCAACATGGCCGCCGGCTTGTCGGCCGAGGTGCTGAGCCACGGCCACACCCTGGCCACCGCGCAGGCCGCCAGCCAGCGCGCCGTGGCCACGCTGGCTGCGGTGGTACAAAAACTGGAGCTGTGACGTGACACCCGAAGAGACACAAGACGCGGCGCGCAGCGCGCTGGCCTGCCTGGACCTGACGAGCCTGAACGACCGCGACATGGCGGCCGACATCGTGGCGCTGTGCCAGCGCGCGGTGGGATACCGCCCCCACCTCGGCAGTGTGGCCGCCGACCCACCCCACCTCGGCCCGCTGGCCGCGGACCCACCCCACCGCGGCCCGGTGGCCGCCGACCCACCCGACCGCGGCCCGGTGGCCGCCGACCCACCCGACCGCGGCCCGGTGGCCGCAGTGTGCGTCTGGCCGCGCCGCGCCGCGCTGGCCCGCCGCCTGTTGCCGCGCCACATCGCGGTGGCGGCGGTGGCCAACTTCCCCGACGGCAGCGCCGATCTGCAGCGCGCCGTGCGCGACACGCAGCGCATCGTGGGCGCGGGTGCTCAGGAGGTGGATGTGGTGTTTCCGTACCGCGACTTCGCCGCCGCGCCTGCGCTGCTGCGCGCCGTGCGCCAGGCTTGCCCGGGCCTGCGCCTGAAGGTGATTCTGGAGACCGGTGAACTGCAAGACCCTGCGCTCATCAGCCGCGCCTGCCGCATCGCGCTGGAGGCCGGGGCCGACTTCCTGAAAACGAGTACCGGCAAGGCGCCCCGCAGTGCCACACCCGCAGCGGCGGTGTTGATGCTGCAGGCCATTGCGCAAGACCGCAGCGCCAGTGGCCGGGTCGGCTTCAAGCCCGCGGGCGGTATTCGAACCGTGGCCGACGCTGCGCTGTACATGGGCCTGACGGCGCAGCATCTGGGCGCCGAGGCGGTGCACCCGGCGCGCTTTCGCATCGGCGCCAGCAGCTTGCTCGACGACATCGAATCGGTGCTGGCGGGCACGCACACGAATCCGGCTTCGTCGGGCTACTGAACGATGAGCCCGGCTTCGTCGGGCAGCTGAACGATGAGCCTGGCTTCGTCGGGCAGCTGAACGATGAGCCCGGCTTCGTCGGGCGACTGAACAAGCACCCGGCCTCGTCGGGCGACTGAACGATGATCCCCGCTTCGTCGGGCGACTGAAGCAAACTCTCTGTTCATGACCCACCCGCAAAGGAAACACACCATGCGCAAGTCCCTGGCCCTGACCCTGGGCCTGCTGTCAGCTGCCTTGTTGGCAGGCTGCGCCACCCCGGTCCCCGTCGAGCCGGTGAAGGTGCGCGTGCTGGCCATCAACGACTTCCACGGCAACCTGCGCCCGGCGCGCGGCGGCATCCGCATTGCCGACCCCGCCAACCCCGGCAAGACGATGAACGTCGACGCCGGTGGCTCCGAGCATCTGGCCACGGCCGTGGCCGAACTGCGCAAAGGCCACGCCAACCATGTGTTCGTGGCCGCGGGCGACCTGATCGGCGCCACGCCGCTGCTCAGCGCGCTGTTCCGCGACGAGCCCACCATCGAGAGCCTGAGCCTGATGGGGCTGGAGATTTCGGCCGTGGGCAACCACGAGTTCGACAAGGGCGCCGATGAACTGCTGCGCCTGCAACGCGGCGGCTGCCACCCCGGCGACGGCTGCAAGGGCCCGCAGCCCTTCAAGGGCGCTAGCTTTCAATACCTGGCGGCCAGCACGGTGGTTGAAAAGACCGGCCAGACGCTGTTGCCCGCCTACCAGATCAAGCGCTTCCAGGGCATCCCGGTGGCCTTCATCGGCCTCACGCTGGAGGCCACGCCGAGCATCGTGGTGGCCGAGGGCGTGGCCGGCCTGAAGTTCCGCAACGAAGCGCAAACCGTCAATGAACTGGTGCCGCAGTTGCGCCAGCAGGGCGTGGAGGCCATCGTGGTGCTGATCCACGAAGGCGGCATGCCGGTGGGCGACTACAACGAGTGCCCCGGCATCAGCGGCCCCATCGTCGACATCGTGAAGAAGCTGGACAAGGCGGTGGACCTGGTGATCAGCGGCCACACCCACCGCGCCTACAACTGCCGCATCGATGGCCGGCTGGTCACCAGCGGCGACAAGTACGGCACCATCGTCACCGCCATCGATCTGGTGCTGGACCCGAAGACGCGCGACATCACCAGCGCTGTGGCCGACAACGTCATCGTGCGCCCCAGCTTCGCCAAAGACCCGGTGCAGACGGCCCTCATTGAGCAGTATGAAAGGCTGGTCGTGCCACTGGCCAAGCGCGTGGTGGGCCGCATCGGCGCCGCGCTGCCGCGGGAAGGCAACAACGCTGGCGAGAGCCCGCTGGGCCAGGTGATCGCTGACGCGCAGCTGGCCGCCACGCGCGCGCCGCAAGATG
>JBBQMM010000545.1:0-2864 GCA_038328935.1 Burkholderiales bacterium | reverse complement strand
CATAGGCGTTGTGGTGCTTGCCGTGGTGGAACTCAAGCGTTTCGCGGCTGTAATGCGGCGCCAGCGCGTCGATCGCGAAGGGCAGTGCGGGCAGGGTGTGTTCCATGGCAAGACTCCTGGAGGTAAAAGGGGTTTGTGGGTGGCAGGTTCCCCTGGCCAGCTGTGGGTGCAGGGTTTACCACGGGTCCATTGTAGGCAGCCGAGCTTCACGGCGCGGGCGGCAGGGACTCCACGGACTGTACTTGCGCCAGTGCCCGTCCATCGGCCCACACGGCGCGCACCGTTTGGCCGGGCCGCAGCGCAAGCGCTGACACCACCGGTTCACCGGCCGCGTTCTCCACCCAGGCATAGCCCCGCTGCAACACGCGGTGCGGGTCGTGCGCCTGCAAAGCCTGCGCGGCCGCTGCCAGCCGCAATTGCTGGCGCGACAACGTGGCTTGCAGGGCCCGCTGGGCGCGCTGCGCCAGCCGCTGCAGGTGCTGAGCCTGCAGCGCACAGCCGGCCATCAGGGCGCGCTGCCTGCGGCGGCCCAATTCGTCCAGGCGTTGGCGCTGCTGCAGCAGTGCGCGGCCGGGTTGGCCCAGCCGCGTGGCCGCCATGTCCAGCCGCTGCGCCTGGGCCTGCAACACACGCTGCACCGCGCGCACCAGGGCTGCCTGTCGGCCGTCCAGCGCGGCCAGCGCCTCGGCTTGTCCCGGTGCGGCCAGCTCAGCGGCGGCGGTAGGGGTGGGCGCGCGCAGGTCGGCCGCCAGATCGGCCAGGCTGAGGTCGGTTTCATGCCCGACACCGCACACCACCGGAATCGGTGAACTGGCCACCGCCCGCACCACGCGCTCGTCATTGAAGGCCCACAGGTCTTCCAGCGAACCACCGCCGCGCACCAGCAGCAGCGTGTCAACCTCGGCCCGCTGCGCCGCCAGCTGCAAGGCCTGCACCAGGGCTGCCGGCGCCTCGGCACCCTGCACCAGGCTGGGGTAGACCACCACCCGAACGTGCGGAGCGCGGCGCTGCAGGGCCGTCAGCACGTCGGCCAACGCGGCAGCACCCAGTGAAGTCACCACCCCCAGCGCGCGCGGGAAGCGCGCGATGGCACGCTTGCGCTCGGCGTCGAAGTAACCCAGCGCCGCCATCTTGGCGCGTCGGCGCAAGAACTCTTCGTACAGCGTGCCGGTGCCCACACGCCGCATCGCCTCCACCACCATCTGCAACTCGCCGCGCGGGTCGAAGACGCCCAGACGGCCGCGGAGTTCCACCTGTTGGCCATCGGCCGGGGCAAAGTCCAGCAGACTGGCCGCGCGCCTGAACAGGGCACAGCGCAACAGTGCCTGCGCGCCGTCGGCGTCCTTCAGCGAAAAGTAGCAATGTCCGCTGGCCGCGCGCGTGAAACCGGATAGTTCGCCACGCACGGCCAGCGCTCCAAAGCGCGCCGCCAACGCGTCGCTGGTGGCCAGCAGCAACGCCGCCACGCCCCAGGGGTCGCGGCCGGTGGGGTTCAGAGGGGTGTCATTCACGAGAATCACCAGGGCTGGCGCGGGCTGAGAAGTCCACAACCGCGCCAATGCTCGCTTTTGAGGGCATCTGGCGCGGAACGAGCCCGCCGCAAAAGGCTAAGTGTTTGAATGTCATCGGTAAATGGGCGCTGCGTGGCGACGACGAGAGCACGCCACCTGGTTTGCGGCGGCGGCCCGATGCACCGGTATTGACGGCTTACTCACAAGCTTATCCACAGCTCGCCGCCGGCTGGCGACGTCATGCTGTGGTCAGGGTCGACGGGGGTCGTTCATCGGTCCCAACCCCGGCAAGCGGCCCGGAAGGGGCCGGTGTTCGGGACATAATCTGCCCGCAAGGCCCGCATTCCCCAAGACATTCATCGAGAGAGCAGCGTTGTTTTCAATCATACAAGCGGCCGGCTGGCCGATCTGGCCACTGATCGTGTGTTCCGTGGTCGCGCTGGCGCTGATCATCGAACGTTTGTACCACCTGCGCCCGAGCCTGGTGGCGCCACCCAAGCTGCTGGAAGAAGTGGTGGGCGTTACCCGCTCCACCCTGCCCTCGGCCGATGTGGTCAACAAGCTGGCCGACAACTCGGTGATGGGTGAGGTGCTGGCCGCCGGCCTGCGCGCCGTCATCGTCGAGCCCCGCATCTCCGAACAGTCGCTGCGCCAGTCGTTCGAAAACGCCGGCCGCGCGGCCATCCACCGCCTTGAGCGCTATCTCAACACGCTGGGCACCATCGCCGCTGCAGCCCCGCTGCTGGGCCTGTTCGGCACCATCGTGGGCATGATCGAGATCTTCGGCTCGCAGTCGCCCACCGGCGGCGGCAATCCGCAGCAGCTGGCGCACGGCATTTCGATTGCGCTGTACAACACCGCGTTCGGACTCATGATCGCCATCCCCGCGCTGATGTTCTACCGCTATTTCCGCGGCTGTGTGGACAGTTTCCAGCTCAATCTGGAACTGGCCGCCGAACGCATGGTGCCGCATCTGATGCGCTTCGCCGTGCGCACGCCCGGTCAGTAAGCTCACGCAGATACCCAGGGGCCCGCATGAAGTTCAGCCGCCGGCGCATGGAAGAGCCCGAGATCAACCTCATCCCGTTCATCGACGTGCTGCTGGTGGTGCTGATCTTCCTGATGCTGTCGACCACCTATTCGCGCTTCACCGAGCTGCAAGTCAACCTGCCCAACGCCAACGCCGAAAAGCTGCGCGAGCGTCCGGGCGAAGTGATCGTGGCCGTGTCGAGCGACGGGCGCTACACCGTCAACAAGCGGCCCGTGGACGGCCGCAGCGTCGAGTTGCTGAGCGCTGAACTGGCCGCCGCAGCAGCGGGCAGGCCCGACACCGTGATCATCATCTCGGCCGAC
>JBBQMM010000544.1:0-2897 GCA_038328935.1 Burkholderiales bacterium | reverse complement strand
CCCCAAACCACCCGCACACCCAGGAGCACGCTGCTCAAGGTGGGCGCCTCGTCCACCACGATTTCTACCCTGGTCAGGCGGCGCTGGCGTTGCGGGCCCAGCGGATAGCGCACGCAGGCGAGTTTTTGGCCGTAGGCGGCTGCCCAGCGGCGCGCGCCTGGCGCCTGGGAGTCGATCTTCCTGATTCCGCGCGTCGTGCCATGCGTCGCCGTGTTCATGCGTCCTCCTTGCTTGCTGCCACCGTGCTGGCACAGGGGCGTTTTGAAGAAGGCTAACGCAGCCGAAGGGTGGCGTCCATCAGGTTGCGCCTTGGGTGGCCCGCGCGGCACGGGCAACCCAAAGGGCAATTTCGCATCAGGCTGCAGGCCTCAAAGGCGGCGCCGAAGCCCCGGGGAGCAGGCCCGTGGCGCGCCACCCCAGTGGGATGAGCGGGGCAGCGGGGTGCGCCGCTTAGCGAAGTAAAGAAGGAATTCGACAGCCGAAGGCTGGCGAAGGATGACATGAGCGGAGCAGTGCACCCCGCTGCCCCGCGGCCGCTGCGCCGCTTGGCAAGCGGGTTGTAGCCCCAGCTTGTGGGGGCAGGGCACTCAGCAGCAACCTGAAGTGTGGCCTTGGATTGCGCCACCATGCCGGCGCTCAGGCAGGTGCCGCCAGCGCCACGGGAAACGGGCAAGGCCCTGCGCCAAACTGTCAGGCGCTCCGCAACACCACCAGCAGGTTGTTCGCCGGCATGGCCACACGCTGGTGCAGCCGCAGGCCGCAGGCCTGCGCCTGGGCCAGCACATCCGAAAGCCGACGCAGGCCCCAGCTTGCATCACGCTGCCGCAGGTCGGCGTCGAAGGCCAGGTTGCCTTCGGCCGTGGGCACGCCGTCTTCGATGAAGGGGCCGTAGATCAGCAGCAGGCCGCCGGGTCGCAGGCAACGCTTTGCGCCCTGCATCAGGGCCGCACAGGTGGCCCAGGGCGAGATGTGCAGCATGTTGGCGCAGTACACCGCATCGAAGCCGGCTGCAGGCGCCGGCCAGGGATGGTGCAGCACGTCCAGCGCCAGCGCGGGGGCGACGTTGGGCAGGCCGTCGCACCAAGCCGCCGCCGAGGCGTGAGATACCGGCACGGGGTCGCTGGGCTGCCACTGCCAGCCCGGCAGCGAGCGGGCAAAGTGAGCGGCATGCTGGCCCGTGCCGGTGGCTATTTCCAGCATCTGGCCCGTGGCCGGCAACAGGCGCAACAGTTGTTGCAGCAGTGGGCCCTGGTTGCGTTCGGCCGCGGGGCTGTGTTTGCGCGGGTCGGTGGACATGGCGGATGGGTCAAATTGGGTGGGCGGCATTGTCAGTGTCAGTGTCAGCGGCAGCGGCAGCGGCTGCGATAGTGGTAGCTGTAGCTGTAGCTGTAGCTGTAGCGGTAACGGCTACAGGCTCGGCTTCGGCGGCGTCAGCCAGGCGCCGCAGCTTCGTGACGGGCAGTGACGCAGGGCCCAGCACACCCTGCCGGTAGGGCACGAAGCCGAGCGACCGGTACAGCGTCATCGCGGCGGCGTTGGCGCTGGCGGCTGACACCGAGAACACCACTCCGGGCCCACGCTGCAGGGCGTCTTGCACCAGACGCCGCGCCACGCCCTGGCGCTGCACACGGGGGTGCACCACCAGCGCCGCAATGCTCAACTGGCCCGGCTCGTCGTCGGGCGCGACCACCAGCACGCCCACGATTTCGTTGCCCGATACCGCCCCCAGGTGGAAGCGGGTGCTGGCCTGGATGGCCGGCACCGTTTCGAGCAGCGGCGGCACATGCGTCATCTGCAGCCAGCGGCCTTCCTGTTCATGCGCCAGCTGCATCACTGCCAGGATGCCGGCCGCCACTTCGGGGCGTTGATGGGCCAGCGGCTGCAGGGTCACCGGCGGTTGCTCGGTGAGAAGCGCTTGCGCGGTCAGCCGCGGCGGAGCGGGCTTCATGGTCGGGCAGCAGGGGCCAGTGGTCGTGAAGCAGGCGCTGCGCCGACGCGCCGGTCTCGTGGTGGCGGGGCCAACGTCAACGGCGGCGCGCCACGCGCCGCGCCGTGCCACCGGCGCCGGCCGGCGCTGCGGCGCCTCGCCCGCTACCACCCGCAGCGTCACCCGCACCCGCACCCGCCCCCGCAGCCACCCCAGCACCCGTCCCAGCACGCGCCCCACGCGCACCCCCACGCCCACCCGGCGCGCCACCGCGCCGCACCTGGGCCAGCGGCCGTTTGCCCTTCAGCTGCCGCTCGATGCCGTCGTTCAGCACACCGCGCAGCGTGTACACGGTTTCTTCGTGGCCGTAGACGCCGGGGAAGCGCAGGCCCAGCCACAGCCACAGGGTGCAGCCCCGCAGCGCCTGTTCCATACGTTCCAGCCGGCTGTGGCCGTCCACGTGGTCCAGAAATTCGGGCTTGCCGGCTTTGCCGGTGGTGGCGTGGTTGCCGGCCCAGCCCAGGTAGTCTTGCACCAGCGTGTCGGTGCGCATGTCCACGGGCGCCTGGGCGTAGATGAAGCGTTCTTTCAGCGTCAGCTTGCCGGCCACTGCGTCCAGTTGTTCGGCCAGCGCCAGCATCTGTTCCAGTTCGGCGACGGCGAAGTGGGCGTCGTCCAGCTTCAGCTGCTCCATGAACACGGCCAGCACGTCGCGCAGCTTGGTCTTGTTCAGGCGCGCCGAAATGGTGTCCACGTGCCAGCCGTTGGGTGCCACCGGGGCCTTGAAGTCGCGCGGCGCACGCGGCTGCTTGGCCAACAGTTCTTTCAACACCCGCGTCGCTCCCGGCTCGGCGTCGTCCAGCACGCCCACGAAACCTTCTTCGTGCATGCCGTAGCGGCCGGCGCGGCCGGCGATCTGGTGCACTTCGCTTTCGTCCAGCGTGCGGTCGGCCACGCCGTCGTACTTGGT
>JBBQMM010000543.1:0-2898 GCA_038328935.1 Burkholderiales bacterium | reverse complement strand
ACAGAATGATGAACGGCCATGGCAAGACGCAGCTCAGCCCCTGAGTCGCGTTTCTGGGGTCGACAGGGCGGGGTCCCGGGCCTCCTCGCGCTTGCAGCCATGCCACCACATCGCAGCGACCAGATTCTCGCGGTGGCGCCGAATGGCGTGGATGACGCCGGCCAGGTGCAGCGGGACCATCAAGACCAGCGGCCAGGCCAGCAGGGCATGGGCGCCGATCAACCACGCCTCGCCCCAGAACCGGTCGGTCACGTAAAGGGCTCCGGTCGCGGCTGCGCCAGCCCCCAAGGACAGCAACATCACGACCATCCATGCGCCCAGCGGGTTGTGGTTGAGGTGGCGGGGCTCCTGGCCTTGCCACCAGGCTTTCGCGTAGTCCCAAGTGACCATCGGCGCGCGAACAAAGGCCGAGAAACGAGCCGGTACCGGCCCGCCGAAGCCGAGCGCCAGCCGCAACAGCACGAAGGCTAGAGCGGCATAGCCCGCCCATTCGTGCAGGCGTCCGCCCTCGTACGTGCCAAGCGCCGCAACCATGGTCAACGCCAGCGCCGCGTGCAGCAGGCGCTGCCACCTTGGCCAGACACGCACCCAAGCCATCGAGGCCATCAGCGCGGCCTGCTCGGCACGGGCGCCAACGTGACCGGATGGAAATAGGCCTCGACACGCTGGCCCTTGTCGTTGATCGCATAGACCTCGTAGCAGCCACCGTCTTCCTTGACGCGCCTGACCGTCCACCCACGTTCGGTCAGCTGCTTTTCAAGTTTTTCAATCGGCTGCCAGCCCGACTTGGGCCCGGAATCGCAAGTGGCCAGGCCGGTGGCTGTAACACTGGTGCAGGCCGCAATCGTCACGGCGGCCAGCAAGCCCTGGATTTGGTTGTTCATCGGCAAGACTCCTCGGGCGACACCATGCCGCCTTGCAGTGATGGGGTGGCACTCATCCGGCGGTTCCGTAATCATGGGGCAGCTGCGACCCAGGGCGGTCAAGCTGCTGCGATCGGCAGGCAGGCCTTCAGCGCTTGCTTCAGTGTGGTGGGTCCGCGCCGGGTCTCGTGCGTGGACTCGAAGGCCACCGTGCCATCGTTGAAGCCATGGAACATCTCGCAGAATGCACGCACGGTGATTTCGGGGAAGCCCTGACCCCGGAAAACCCCGGGCCAGTCGGCCTCGACTGCGGCCACCACGGTGACCTGCTTGTTCAGCAACTCGCCAAGCACCCGCCCGGCGTCTTGCGGTGAACAGTCTTGCGGCCCATGCAGTTCAATCAGTCGGCGAGTTTCAGTGATTTCGGAGGTGTCGAGCAACAGTTGCGCAGCCGTTGAACCGATGTCTCGGGCCGCCACCATCGGCAATGACCGCTCTGGCGGCAGAAGCATCGTCGGCAGCACGCCCTGCGCCAACACGGGATGCAGCGACCAAGCCCAGTTCTCCATGAAGTTCGCGGCGCGCAGCACGGTCAGCCGGCCGTGCAGTTTGTTCAACTGCTGCTCGAAGTCCCAGGTCGTTGCGATGTTGCCGGTGCCTGCGGGCTGGTGCGCGCCAACCGACGACAGCGCGACGACATGCGCAACGGCAGCCTGGTTCGCCGCAGCGATGAGGCTGCTGTGAATCTTTCTGGCCTCGACAAACATGTCGCCAGCCCTGTAGTTCGGCGGGTTCATCAGGTAGGCAGCCGCTACGCCATCGAATGCACGGGCCAGGCTGGCCGTGTTCGTCAGATCGGCGACCACGATCTCGGCGCCTCGGGCTTGCCAATGGACTGATCTGGCGTCATCGCTGCGCACGATAAGACGTATCGACGCGCCAGCAGCGAGTAAGGTTCTGGCGACCGCTGAACCCGTCTGGCCCAGCGCCCCGGTGATGGCGTACATGGTCGAATTACCTTGGGTTGGATAAAGATGAAACGCCGTCCCGCAGCCCGCGATGCCGCTGGCCGCTCAGCATGCCTGCCGCGCAGGCGTGTCGTCGACAGCGCCGCCGCAGCCGAACAGGACCGCGGCTAACAGCAAGGCGAAGGGACGCTTGAGTGGGTCCGTAAGGGCTTGTCCTTGTGCCGCAGCGCTCACTTCAGTTGGACAAGGATGAACTGGCCCGACTCGAGCCGGCGCGCCTGCCCCGGCTCGGTCCACAGCGCGGAGCCGGCCGCGAGGCTTTGACCGTCGACTTGCGATGCGGTGAGCGCGACCAACAGCGCTTGCGCGCGCAATACAGGAAGCTGGCTCGTGACAGCAGCTTCGAGCCGATCCACGCGCACGCGCGGGTTGTCGGCAATGGCCGCGGCGCCGGGCAATGTCGTGGCCTCGTGGCCTGCGGGCGCTGATTCCAGCAGTTCGACGGCGACGATGTGCGTGGCGCGCTCACCGATGTTTTCGATCGCGTGCGTGTAGGGTGTGCCGCGCAGCGCCGAGAAGTAGGTCAAACCGTCGGCCGAGGCGTCATGCGTGGACGCCCACCAGCCGCGCGGCTTGGTCTCGCGGATGCGTGCGCCTTGCACCGTGATGTGCACTGCGTCGTGTTCATGCGTGTGCATGAGCGACTTGTCGCCGGCGGGAATGCGGATGTCGAGCACCCGCACCCGCGCGTTCGTGAGCACCGGCCGGTGACGCGGTTCGAGCTGCACGGCCACCGCGGGCGTGTTCTGCGCGACGGCGATCAAAGACAGAGCGGACAGCGCTGCCGCCGCCAGCAAACTGATGACGGTGCTTCGCACGATCAACCCTTCAGCGCTTCGACCACGAGCTCGGCCGTCAAGGCGCCCGAGCTGCCCTGCTGGCCCGTCACGAGGCGGCCGTCGCGCACGGCAAACGGGCGGAAGGGTGCACCCTGCACGAAGCGTGTGTTGGGAATCTTGCGTGCCTCGTACTCGATGCGGAAGGGTTGCACCTTGGTGTTGTGGGCC
>JBBQMM010000542.1:0-2911 GCA_038328935.1 Burkholderiales bacterium | reverse complement strand
GGTTGCCAACACCTGGTACCAGGCGCGCAAGGTGGTGAGCGACATGCGATCCACACTGCCCGCGGGCGTGGTGGGCCCGGTGTTCAACGACGACTTCGGAGACGTCTACGGTTCCATCTTCGCGCTGTCGGCCGATGGCTTCTCGCCAGAAGAGTTGCGCGTGTTCGCTGAGCGGGCGCGCCAGCGCCTGCTGCGCGTGCCCGACGTGGCGAAGGTCGAAACCTTTGGTGCGCAGGCGGAGAAGATCTTCGTCGAGATTTCGCAGCGGCGTCTGGCCCAATTGGGGCTGGACTTCAACCAGGTGATTGCACAGCTGGCGGCGCAAAACGCCGTCGAAGGTGCGGGCGTGCTCAACGCGGGCTCCGAGAACCTGCAGGTGCGCGTGGCGGGTGCTTTCAACTCGGTTGAAGACCTGGGTCGACTGCCCATCCGTGGCGTCAATCCGAACTCGGGCCTGGCCAGCCAGATCAAGCTCTCCGACATCGCGGTCATCAAGCGCGGCTATGCCGACCCGCCCACGGTGAAGGTGCGACATCAGGGACAGGAGGTCATTGCGCTGGGTGTGTCGATGGTCAAGGGTGGCGACATCATTCAGCTGGGCGAGCGGCTGCGCGAAGCAGCGGCGCAATTGCAGGCCGAGCTGCCGGCGGGCATCTCCATGGTGCAGGTGCAGGACCAGCCCAGGGCGGTGAGCAAGTCGGTGAATGAGTTCGTGGGTGTGCTCGTCGAGGCCGTGCTGATCGTGCTGGCGGTCAGCTTCATCAGCCTGGGCCTGCATACCAAGCCGCTGCGCATCGACATCTGGCCCGGGCTCGTGGTGGGCATCACGATTCCGCTGGTGCTGGCCATCACCTTTGTCACCATGTTTTACTGGGGCGTGGGACTGCACAAGATTTCTCTGGGCAGTCTGATCATCGCGCTGGGCCTGCTGGTGGACGACGCCATCATTGCGGTGGAAATGATGGTGCGCAAGATCGAAGAGGGCTACGACAAGATGCACGCTGCCACCTACGCCTACGACGTGACGGCCATGCCCATGCTGACCGGCACGCTGATCACAGCCGCGGGTTTTCTGCCCATCGGGTTGGCCCAGTCGATGACCGGCGAGTACACCTTCGCCATCTTTGCCGTCACCTCGGCCGCGCTCGTCATTTCCTGGCTGGTGTCGGTGTACTTCGTGCCTTACCTGGGTGCACGGTTGCTGCGCACACGAGCCCATGGCGCGCCCACCCGTGATGGCCAAGCGGCCGGCCCGCACGAGCTCTTCGACAGCCCCTTTTACAGCCGCTTTCGCGCCACGGTGAACTGGTGTGTGCGTCACCGTTGGGTGACCATCGGGCTGACGGTGCTGATTTTTGCCCTGGGTGTCGTCGGCATGGGCCGCGTGCAGCAACAGTTCTTTCCGGACTCCAGCCGCCCTGAACTGCTGGTCGATCTGTGGCTGCCCGAGGGCGCCAGCATCCAGCAAAGTGAAGAGGTTGCGCGCCGCTTCGAAATACGCATCATGCAAGAGCCCGGGCTGGCCAGCGTGACGACCTGGATCGGCAGCGGCGTGCCGCGCTTCTACCTGCCGCTGGACCAGGTCTTTCCGCAGACCAACGTGAGCCAGGCCATCGTGCTGCCCAAGGGCCTGGCCGAGCGCGAAGAACTGCGCCTTCGGCTGCCTGCGTTGCTGGCCGCCGAGTTTCCCGAGGTGCGCTCGCGCATCAAGTTGCTGCCCAACGGGCCTCCGGTGCCGTATCCGGTGCAGTTTCGGGTGGTCGGAACGGACGCCACACAGGTGCAGATGTGGGCCGATCAGGCCAAGGACATCCTGCGCGCCGATACGCGCATGCGCGGTGTCAACGACAACTGGAACGAGGCCGTCAAGGTGCTGCGCCTGGACGTCGACCAGGACAAGGCGCGCGCGCTCGGTGTCAGCAGCCAGGTCATTGCGCAGGCTTCGCGCACCATTCTGTCGGGCACCAACATCGGCCAATACCGCGAAGGCGACAAGCTCGTCGACATCGTGCTTCGCCAGCCGCTGCAGGAGCGGCAGACGCTGACCGACCTGGCCAGTGCCTATCTGCCCACCGCCAGCGGGCGCTCCATACCGCTGAGCCAGGTGGCCAAGGTGCAGTTGTCGTGGGAGCCCGGCGTGATGTGGCGCGAAGACCGCAACTACGCCGTCACGGTGCAAGGCGACGTCATCGAGGGTGTGCAAGGTGCCACGGTTTCGGCCACCGTGTGGCCGCAGATGCAGGCGCTTGCAGCGCGCATGCCGGCCGGTTATGCCATCGAGCTGGCCGGCGCGGTAGAGGAAAGCAGCAAGGGGCAGGGTGCGATCGCGGCCGGCATCCCGGTGATGCTGTTCCTGATCTTCACGCTGCTGATGCTGCAGCTGCAGAGCTTCAGCCGCGCGGTGCTGGTGTTCCTGACCGGGCCGCTGGGCATTGCCGGTGTCGCCGCTGCGCTCTTGCTGCTGGACCGCCCGTTCGGCTTCGTGGCTTTGCTGGGCGTGATTGCTCTCATGGGCATGATCATGCGCAATTCGGTGATCCTGATCGACCAGATCGAGCAGGACCGCCGCCGCGGCGTGCCCACCTGGGATGCCATCGTCGAGGCCGCCGTGCGGCGCTTCAGGCCTATAGTGTTGACCGCGGCGGCGGCCGTGCTGGCGATGATCCCGCTGTCGCGCAGCGTGTTCTGGGGCCCGATGGCCGTCGCCATCATGGGTGGCCTGATCGTCGCCACCGTGTTGACGCTGCTGGCGCTGCCGGCCATGTATGCGGCCTGGTTTCGCGTCAAACGGGAGGACGGACCGGTCCCCGCCGTTGCATGAATCCGGCTGGCAACAGGCGGGGGCGAAAAAGTGTTCCCGGATACAGGTTAAAATAGAAAGTTGACCGATTTCAGGCGG
Source organism: Burkholderiales bacterium (assembly GCA_038328935.1). GTDB lineage: Bacteria > Pseudomonadota > Gammaproteobacteria > Burkholderiales > Burkholderiaceae_C > Rubrivivax. The sequence continues at coordinate 12 of JBBQMM010000542.1, read as the reverse complement.
GAATTTGGAAGC
>JBBQMM010000541.1:0-2938 GCA_038328935.1 Burkholderiales bacterium | reverse complement strand
TTGGTACTCGGGCGGCACCGCGAAGTAGGTGAAGATCATCAGGAAGACAAAGATGTTGTCCACCGCCAGGCTCTTCTCGATGAGGTAGCCGGTGAGGAACTCCATGCTCTTGGTGTTGGCCACCGCCGAGCCGTGGTCCTGCTGCACCGCCCACCAGAACAGGCCGTTGAAGGCGAAGCTCAGCGCCACCCAGACGAGCGACCAGTTCAAGGCCTCCTTCACCGTCACGCTGTGCGCGCCTTGCTTGCGCAGCACCACGAAGTCGACAAACAGCGCGGCCAGCACCGACGCGACAAAGAATATCCACAGCCACAACGGCGCGATGGTGTTCATCGGAACACTCCCGTCAAACGAGGTTGAAGTTCGCGCCGAAAGGTCTTGCTGAAGTCCGCCTGGTGAGACAGGAAGGGTGGCGCTTCTGCGGGCCCGGGCGCTGGCTGCTGCCAGTGCCGTATTGACGGGTTGCCGCGGCAACACGCAGTTGCTCGCTACTCCCCTCTCGACAAATCGGAGTATCGGGCCTCGATGCACCCGGTGCGGCTAAGCCTTCAGCCGGCTGGGGCTTTCAGTGAGCCTGGGTTGCCGAGCGGCCTCTGCGCGCTGCAGGCTGTGCAGCCGGGTGCCCCAGCGCGCAGCGTGGTTGCCACCGCCGCTATGCATGCGGCGGCAGGCTGTCAGTCTTCTTCATGCGGCTTGAACTGCGCCAGCAGTTCCTTCTGCACCGAAGGCGGCACCGGTTCGTGGTGTGAGAACTCCACCGTGTAGCGCCCCTGGCCGCTGGTCATCGCGTTCAGCCGTGCCTGGTAGCTGGCCAGCTCTGACAGCGGTGCCTGCCCGCGCACCACCATCGCTCCGGGTGCTCCTTGCGCGGTGCCGCTGATGAGGCCGCGGCGGCTGGACAGGTCGCCGGTGATGTCGCCCACCGCCGCTTCGGGCGCGCTGATCTCGATGTGCACGATGGGCTCCAGCACGATGGGTTTGGCTTCGCGCAGCGCGGCCAGGAAAGCCTTGCGGCCGGCAGTGACGAAGGCGATCTCCTTGCTGTCCACGCTGTGGTGCTTGCCGTCGTACACCTCCACCCGCACGTCCACCACCGCGTGGCCGGAAATGGCGCCACTGGCCAGCACCTCGCGCACGCCCTTCTCGACGGCGGGAATGAACTGGCCGGGAATGGTGCCGCCCTTGACCTGGTCGACAAACTCGAAGCCCGCACCGCGCGCCAGTGGGTGCACACGCAGGAAGACCTCGCCAAACTGGCCGGCGCCGCCGCTTTGTTTCTTGTGCCGGTGGTGGCCCAGCGCCGGCGCGGTGATGGTCTCGCGGTAGGCGATGCGCGGCGGCCGCGTGTTGACCTCGAACTTGTAGACCTCGCGCAGCCGTTCCAGCAGCACGCGCAGGTGCAGTTCACCCAGGCCATACAGGATGGTTTCGTTGGTGCTCGCCACGTGCTCCAGCTTCAGGCAGGGGTCTTCGTCGACCAGCTTGGTGACGATCTCCCACATGCGCTGCTCGTCGCCATGGCGTTTGGGCTCGATGGCCAGACCGTGCACGGGCTTGGGGAAGGGCAGCGGCAGCAGGTGAATGTGTTCGTCCTCGGCAGCGTCGTGCAGCACGGCGTCGAAGCGGATGTCGTCCACCTTGGCCACGGCCACGATGTCGCCGGGCAGCGCGCGTTGCACTTCCACCGTCTGCTTGCCCTGCAGCATGTCCAGGTGCGCCACCTTGAAGGGCTTGCGCGCATGGCCGACGAAAAGCGCGCTGCCGGGTGTGATGGTGCCCTGGTGCACACGCAGCAGGCCCATGCGGCCGACGAAGGGGTCGTTGGTGACCTTCCACACATGCGCCAGCACGTGCAGGCTCGGGTCAGGCTGGGCGTGCATCGGCACAGCGCTGGCGCCTTCGCCATTGATGAAGTCCGGCGGGTTGGCCTCGGTCGGGTTGGGCAGCAGCTTGACGATGATGTCGAGCAGCTCGGCCACACCGGCGCCGCTGCGTGCCGACACGAAGCACACGGGTATCAGGTGCCCTTCGCGCAGCGCCTGTTCCAGCGGCGCGTGCAGCTCGGTCGCGTCCACGTCGCCGTCGTTCAGGTAGCGCTCGACGAGGTCGCTGTCCACTTCAACCACCTGTTCGACCAGCGCGCGGTGGGCGCTGTCGACGCTGCCGAAGTCGCTGTGGCCCTGACGATTGAAAAAGCAGTCGACGACGCGGGTGCATTGCGCGTCGGGCAGATTGATGGGCAGGCATTCCTTGCCGAAGGTGGCCTGAATCTGCTGCAGCAGCGCCGGCAGCTTGTCGGGCGCGGCGTCGATCTTGTTGACGATGATCAGCCGGTCGAGGTGGCGCTCGGCGGCGTGGGCCATCATGCGCACGGCCATCGGCTCGATGCCGACGGCGGCGTTGATCACCACCGCGACCGTTTCCACGGCTTCCAGCGCCGGCAGGCTCTGGCCCAGAAAGTCGCTGGCGCCGGGGGTGTCTATCAGGTGAATGCGCGCACCCGCATGATGCATGTGCACGACCGCGGCGTTCAGCGAGTGCTGCATGCGCCGTTCCAGCAGCTCGTGGTCGCTCACCGTGCTGCCTCGCTCCACGCTGCCGGCGGCCGCTACAGCGCCCGACATGGCCAGCAGTGCCTCGGTCAGGGTGGTCTTGCCCGCAGCAGCAGGGCCTACGAAAGCAATCGTCCGGATGCTGGCGACGCTGGCGGAAGTTCCAGCACCGGCGACGGCTCCGGACAGGCTCGGGCTTGACATGGAGGTTGCTCCTCGATGCCGCCTTGGTCGAGTGGCGGGACTCGCTTCCCGCTGCCTCCGCCGAGGCGGCGGGTTGTGGTTGTAGGGTGGTCTCAGGTTAAGCGATAGCACACACGTCGACAAGCCGTCTACCGGCCTGGAAGGCGCATGAGTAAATGTCACTGGGCTACTTTACTCATGCC
>JBBQMM010000540.1:0-2944 GCA_038328935.1 Burkholderiales bacterium | reverse complement strand
AGACTTCTGAGCAGGCCCGCAAGGGCCTGTTTTTGCGTGCGGGCTCGACAGACGCGAAACTTGCGATGCAGATTGAACTTTCTGCCCGCGCGACGGGTCTATGTACGGGTCCGGGGAATAGGGCCCTGGGCACAACCTCTCGAGGTTCTCCTCTGCACCCCGTCCAAAGGTGCTTCCAAGCCTGGCAACGCTCTGTGTTGCCAGGCTTTTTTCTTTCTGCGTCAGCGTCCGGCGTTGCGAATCTCGCGATGCCTGACGCGTAACCGCGTTTCCGGCGTTGCAAATCCTCGCGATGCCTAACGCGTAAGCGCAGCAATGCGTGCCTTGATGGCCGGCATCAGCGCGATTGCGGCATCGCGGCCCGAACGCAGGGCGCGCAGACGCGATGTGAAGTCGGCGCTCGAAACACCCACCAGCGGCGGATGTATCACCACATCGGCCTCGCGCAGCTCGAAACTGCTGATGCTCTTGCCCATGATGGCAAAGGTCTGCAGCAGCATCTTCATCATGTCGCCCGTGGTGCCGGCCTCGGGTGGGGTGGAAATGTCGACCGCAATCACCATCGTGGCACCCATCTGTCGGGCATAGCGCACAGGCACCGGCGCCACCAGGCCGCCATCGACATATTCGCGTTCACCGATCTTCACGGGCTGAAACACGGCCGGCACTGCACTGGACGCGCGCACGGCCTGCCCCACATCACCGCGCTGAAACAGAACGCCGGCGCCGCTGGCGAGATCGGTCGCTGCGATGCCCAGCGGCAGCTTCATCTGCTCGATGGTCTGACCACCGGTGTGCTGGCGCGCAAAGCGGGCCAAGGCCTCGCCCCGCAGGAGCCCGCGCCCAGGATAGGCCCAGTCGGTGAGCGCGCTTTCGTCCAGCGTCAGCGCCAGGCTCGCCATCTCAGCGCCGGTGTTGCCGTGGGCCAACATTGCAGCCACCAGGCTGCCCGCTGAAGTGCCGACCACCAGGTCGACCTTGATGCCGGCCTCTTCCAGCGCCTGGATGACGCCGATGTGCGCGAAGCCTCGTGCCGCCCCGCCGCCCAGGGCGAGCCCGATGCGGGGTGGCTTGGCGGGGGCCACCGCCACGGCCGGCGGTGGCGCTGGTGTTGATGCCGGTTGCTGTGGCGGGGAAGGCGCGGACTCCGGTGCACGGGGGCGCACCGGCGGCGCCGCAGTTTGGCAGCCCGCCAACGCCACAACGCCGCAGGCCGGTAGCGCCCACAGCAGGCGCCGACGCGTCGGGCCGCAGGCGTGTTCAGAGTCCTCATTCATCGCAGCGATTCTAAGGACTGGAGCGAAGCCGACCCTTCTATATATCAAAATATATATAAGCAACAGATATCTTTATCGTTCCCAAGCTTAAGCCGACTATCTACAGTGCCCCTCATGGGTGGTGCGCTGCGCTGCCCCGGGCCTTGCTGAACGCTGTATCTGCGGTCGCCGGCCCTCCGCATCGTCACGTCGACGCCCACGCGGTGTCACCGGCGCCGCCTGGGGCCAATCGGCGCCCGCTCGAAGTTCTTGGTTGAGGGAGATCCCCATGTACGACTACACCCCGCAAGACCGCCAGATCGTGCGTGACCGCGCCGCGCAGTACCGTGACCAACTGCGGCGCCACCTGGCTGGCGAGCTGCCTGACGAGCACTTTCGCCCCTTGCGGCTGCAGAACGGCTGGTACGTGCAACGCCACGCGCCGATGCTGCGCGTGGCGGTGCCGTACGGCGAACTGAGCAGCCGGCAGCTGCGCCAACTGGCCGTCATCGCCCGCGACCACGACCAGCAAGATCTGGGCTTTTCGCAGGCCCGCGGCGGCTTCGGCCACTTCACCACGCGCCAGAACATCCAGTTCAACTGGATACCGCTGGACCACAGCGCCGACGTGATGGACCTGCTGGCCGAAGTGGACATGCACGGCATCCAGACCAGCGGCAACTGCATCAGAAACATCACCAGCGACGCACTGGCAGGCGTGGCCGCCGACGAAGTGATCGACCCCCGCCCCTACTGCGAAATCCTGCGCCAGTGGAGCACCTTCCATCCAGAGTTCGCCTTTCTGCCGCGCAAGTTCAAGATCGCGGTCAACGGCGCTCATGAAGACCGCGCCGCCACCGCCTGGCACGACATCGGGCTGACGCTGAAGCGCAACGAGGCCGGCGACATCGGCTTCGCCGTCGCCGTGGGCGGCGGCATGGGCCGCACGCCCGTGGTGGCCACGCTCGTCAATGCCTTCGTGCCCTGGCAGCAGATCCTGGTGTTCATCGAAGCCGTGGTGCGCATCTACAACCTGCACGGCCGGCGCGACAACCAGTACAAGGCGCGCATCAAGATCCTGGTGAAAGCCGAGGGGCAACGCTTCATCGACGCCGTGAACGCCGAATTCGCGCTGCTGCAGGCCGACCCGCTGACCAGCACCATCCCGCAAGCCGAATTCGACCGCGTGGCCGCGTGCTTCGTGGCACCGGTGCAAGCGTTGGCAGAAGTCACCCAAGACCGCACCGAGCCGCTGCCTGCTTACACGCGCTGGGCGCAGCGCAACGTGCACGCGCACAAGCTCGGCGGCTACCGCGCCGTGACGCTGTCGCTGAAGCGGGCCGGACAGCCCCCGGGCGACGTCACCGCCGACCAGATGGAACGTGCCGCCGAACTGGCTGATCGCTTCAGCCAGAGCGAACTGCGCGTCACACACGAGCAGAACCTGCTGCTGCCCTGGGTGCGCGCCAGCGAGCTGCGGGCGCTGTGGCTGGCCGCGCGCGAAGAAGGTTTTGCCACGCCCAACATCGGCCTGCTGACCGACATGATTGCCTGCCCGGGTGGCGACCTGTGCGCGCTGGCGAATGCGCGGTCGCTGCCGATCGCCGCCGCCATCACCGAGCGCTTTGCCGACCTGGACGAACTGCACGACATCGGCGACATCGACCTGCACATCAGCGGCTGCATCA
>JBBQMM010000539.1:0-2954 GCA_038328935.1 Burkholderiales bacterium | reverse complement strand
CGCTTACACCGGCAGCGGCCGCGGTCTTCCGTGCGAGTCGATGGCCACGTAGGTCAGGTCGGCCTCGGTCACCTTCACCACTTGCAGGTTGGCCGGGTTGCGCTCGGCGTACACATCCACGTGCACGCTCACACTGGTGGTGCCGATGCGCGTGATGCGGGCGTAAAAGCTCAACAGGTCACCCAGGCTTACCGCCTGCTTGAAGATGAACTGGTTGACCGCCACCGTGGCGATGCGCCCCTTGGCGACACGGCTGGGCAGCACCGCGCCGGCCAGGTCGACCTGCGCCATGATCCAGCCGCCGAAGATGTCGCCGTTGGCGTTGACGTCGGCAGGCAGCGGCATCACGCGCAGCACCAGGTGGTGGTCGCTGCCCAGGGTGTGCGGCGGCATCTGCAGCCCGCCAAGGGAAGCGGTGGGTGGCCCGTCATTCGCGGTCAGGTCTGGGGGTGTATGCAGACCGGGCCGTTCGGGGCGGGTGGGCAGATCGGCTGGCATGGTCGGCGTGGGCACTGGGTTGGGGTGGTGGGTGGGGTGGTGGGTGGGGTGGCGTGTGGGGTGGTGGCCGCAGCGGCGACAATGGCCGCATGCCCGTAGCACCCACTGTACCTGTTGCGAAAGACGCGTCCGCTGCCGACAGGCTCCGGCTGGAAGCCGACCTGGTGCGGCGGCTGCGCAAGCTCGAGCGTGTGTTCGACCTGCCGGCGCTGCGGGCCGAGCCGTTGGCTGCGCCCGACGTGGTGGAGTACTACGAGAATTGCCACGACGCCTACCGCAAGTACCACTCACAGGCCGGCGCCGTGCACATGGCGCTGAACGACGGCGACCGTTTCGACCCCGATGGCTTTTTCGGCCAGTTGCGCCGCATGGAAGCGGGCTGGGCGCAGCCGCCGGCGGCACTGCTGGAGCTGGCCTTCGGGCAGGGTTTCAACCTCGAGTACCTGGCCTCGCGCCACGCGGACTGTGCGGTGCACGGCATCGACCTGACGCCGGCGCATGTGCGCATCGCCAGCCATCGCCTGGAGCGCGCCGCGCTGCAGCGCGTGCGTCTGTTGCAGGGCGATTTTCACCACCTGCCCTACGACAGCGCGCAGTTCGATGAAGTTTTCTGTATCGAGGCTTTCTGCTACGCCACCGATGCGCCACAGGCGCTGTCCGAGGTGGCGCGCGTGCTGAAACCCGGCGGCTGCTTCACGCTCTTCGACGGCTATCTGCCCAGGCAGCCCGAGGCGCTGGCGCACGACGAGGCGCTGGCGGTGGAACTGGTGGCCAAGGGCATGGCCATCGAAGGACTGCAGCCGCTGGACTTGTTGCTGAGCCAGGCCCTGCAGGCCGGTCTGCTGCTGGCTGACATGACTGCGCTCGATAGCGAAGTGATGCCCAGCCTGGCGCGGCTGGAAAGCATCACCGGTGCCGTCATCCGTTTCCCCTGGCTGGGCCGCCGTGCACTGGCGCGCCGCAACCGCATGCGCGGCCGCAATGTGCTGGCCGGGTACCTGATGCGCAACGCGGTCGCGCAGGGTCTGATCAGCTACCGCCACATCGTCTTGCGCAAGGAGCGCTGATCACATGAAAGGAATGCACGGGGGCATGGCCGCCGCTGGGTCTGTTGTTGCCGATCCATCACACCGGCGGTCCGATTGGGGCACGCTGGGCAAGCTGCTGCCCTATCTGTGGCAATACCGCTGGCGGGTAGGCATCGCGCTGGCCTTCCTGCTCGGCGCCAAGGTGGCCAACGTGTCGGTGCCGTTGCTGCTGAAGCATCTGGTGGACGCGCTCAGCATCAAGCCGAGCGACCCGATGGCCGTGCTGGTGGTGCCCACGGCGCTGCTGCTGGGCTACGGGGCGCTGCGCCTGTCGACGTCGCTGTTCACCGAGCTGCGTGAATTGATCTTCGCCAAGGCTACCGAAGGTACCGCGCGCAGCATTTCGCTGCAGGTGTTCAGGCATCTGCACGCCCTGAGCCTGCGCTTCCACCTGGAACGGCAGACCGGCGGCATGACGCGTGACATCGAGCGCGGCACGCGCGCCGTGCATTCGCTGATCTCGTATTCGCTGTACAGCATCTTCCCCACGCTGGTGGAAGTGGTGATGGTGCTGTCGCTGCTGGCCTGGAAATTCGACGCCGGCTTTGCCTGGATCACCGCGGCGGCACTGGTCTTCTACGTCACCTTCACCATCACGGTGACCAACTGGCGCACGCAGTTTCGCAAGCAGATGAACGATCTGGATTCGGGTGCGCACAGCCGCGCCATCGACGCGCTGCTGAACTACGAAACGGTGAAGTACTTCAACAATGAAGACTTCGAAGCCCGGCGCTATGACGAGAGCCTTGAGAAGCTGCGGCGGGCGGCGCTGAAGAGCCAGACTACGTTGAGCATCTTGAACACCGGGCAGCAGCTCATCATCGCCGTGGCGTTGATAGCGATGCTTTGGCGCGCCACGCAGGGCGTGGTGGACGGCAAGCTCACACTGGGTGACCTGGTGATGGTCAACGCCTTCATGATCCAGCTCTACATACCGCTTAACTTTTTGGGCGTGATGTACCGGGAAATCAAGCAGTCGCTGACCGACCTGGACAAGATGTTCGGCCTGCTCGAGCGCAACCGCGAGGTGGACGACCTGCCCGGCGCTGCGGCGCTGCAGGTCAGTGCCGGTGTGGTGCGCTTCGAGAAAGTGTTCTTCGCCTACGAGCCGAGCCGCCCCATCCTGCACGGTGTCAGCTTCGAGATACCCGCGGGCAAGACGGTGGCCGTGGTGGGCCCGTCAGGCGCCGGCAAATCCACGCTGGCGCGCTTGCTGTTCCGCTTCTACGACGCCAGCAGCGGCAACGTCACCATCGATGGCCAGAACATCCGCAGCGTCACCCAGGCCAGCCTGCGCCAGGCCATCGGCATCGTGCCGCAAGACACGGTGCTCTTCAACGACACCGTGCAATACAACATCGCCTATGG
>JBBQMM010000538.1:0-2995 GCA_038328935.1 Burkholderiales bacterium | reverse complement strand
TGGCCCGCGAGACCGGCATCTTCCCGGTGTTCGAGGCCGAGCATGGCGAAGTGACGCAAGTCACCAAGCTGCGCCACCGCGTGCCGGTGGAGGACTACCTGAAGCCGCAGAAGCGCTTTGCGCATCTGTTCGCAAGTGGCGGCAAGGCCGGCCACCCCGAGATGCTGGCGCGCATCCAGGCCGATGCCGACCGCAACATCCGCCGCTTCAAACTGCTGGACCAGACCCTGACCGAGACGGTGGCAAATTGACCATGCAAAAACCCTTTGCCATCACCCTCGACCCCGGCTCGTCGCTGGCCAACAAGACCGGCACCTGGCGCACCGAGCGCCCGGTCTACGTCGACCGCCTGCCGCCTTGCAACAGCACCTGCCCCGCCGGTGAAGACATCCAGGGCTGGCTGTACCACGCCGAAAGCGGCGACTACGAAGCCGCCTGGCGCCACCTGACGCGCGACAACCCCTTCCCCGCGATGATGGGGCGGGTCTGCTATCACACCTGCGAAGGGGCGTGCAATCGCGGCCAGATCGACTCGCCGGTGGGCATCAACTCGGTAGAGCGCTTTCTGGGAGACGAGGCACTGAAACAAGGTTGGCGCTTCACGCCACCGGCGCAAGAGACGGGCCGGCACGTGCTGGTGGTGGGCGCCGGGCCCTCAGGCATGTCGGCTGCATACCAGCTGCGCCGCCTGGGCCACCGTGTGACCGTGTTCGAGGCCGGCCCGCAGATGGGCGGCATGATGCGTTTCGGCATCCCCAAGTACCGCCTGCCGCGCGACGTGCTCGACGCCGAGATGCAGCGCATCCTGGCGCTGGGCGTCGAGGTGCGGCTGAACACGAAGGTCGACGACATCGCACAGACCATGAAGGACGGCAGCTTCGACGCCGCCTTTCTGGCCGTCGGGGCGCACATCGCCAAGCGGGCCTATATCCCGGCCAAGGACTCTGCGCACATCCTCGACGCGGTGGCCGTGCTGCGCTCGATGGAAGACGCCGAGCAGCCGATGCTGGGCCGGCGCGTGGTGGTCTACGGCGGCGGCAACACCGCCATCGACGTGGCGCGCACCGCCAGGCGCCTGGGCGCCACCGAGGCCATCATCGTCTACCGGCGCACGCGCGAAAAGATGCCGGCGCACGACTTCGAAGTCGAAGAGGCGCTGGAAGAAGGCGTGATGGTCAAGTGGCTGTCCACCATCAAGCAGGCCGGGGACGACGGCGCGCTGATGATCGAGAAGATGAAGCTCGACGACAAGGGCATGCGGCAACCCACGGGCGAATTCGAGACCCTGCAGGCCGACTCGCTGGTGCTGGCGCTGGGCCAGGACGTGGACCTGTCGCTGCTGCAAGGCGTGCCCGGGTTGAGGATGGAAGACGGCGTGGTGCAGGTCGACCCGGCGACCATGATGACCGACCACCCGGGCCTGTTCGCCGGTGGCGACATGGTGCCGGCGGAACGTAACGTGACCGTGGCCGTGGGCCACGGCAAGAAGGCGGCCCGCCACATCGACGCCTGGCTGCGCGGCACCACGCTGCCTGCGCAGACCAAACACGCGCCCGCCACGTTCGACCGTCTCAACACCTGGTACTACAGCGACGCACCCAAGACCGTGCGCCCGCAGCTCGACATGGCCCGTCGCACCAGCAGCTTTGACGAGGTGCAAGGCGGGCTGAGCGCCGACAACGCCCTGTTCGAAGCACGGCGCTGCCTGAGTTGCGGCAACTGTTTCGAGTGCGACAACTGCTACGGCGTGTGCCCCGACAACGCGGTCATCAAGCTCGGGCCGGGCAAGCGCTTCGAGTTCAATCTCGACTATTGCAAGGGCTGCGGCATCTGCATGGCCGAGTGCCCTTGCGGCGCCATCGAGATGACGCCCGAGCAGGTGTAGCGCGAAGCCGCGTTGTGGGCTCGCGTTGTGGGCCCACGTTGTGGGCCCGCGCTGCGGGCCGGTAGCCGACCCGGTGCGAGGCCCGCGCCGCGAGCCGCTGCACCGTCGTCAACCGGTCAGTCGACCTCCAGTTGACACGCAATGGCTCGGTGCGCCGCTTCGCGCAGCCGCACGGCACGTGCAAACACATCGGTCGTTGCGGCGTCCGGCTGCAGCGGCGCGCGCAGTGTCACCGCCAGGCGGGCGCGGCGCGGCCAGCTCGCGCCGTCGGGCAGCATCTCGCGCGTGCCGCTCAGGGCCACCGGAACCACCGGCACGCCGGCCCGGGCCGCTGCCAGAAAGGCCCCCAGGTGGAACGGCAGCAGCTCCGTGCCGGCCACGAAGGTGCCCTCGGGAAACACCAGCAGCGACCGGCCCTGCGCCACCGCAGCGGCCAGACGCTCGGCAGCGGCCACACTGCGCTGGGCGTCGTTGCGCTCGACAAACTCGGCGCCCAGGCACTGCAGGTAGATGCGGGGTATCCACTGCTGCTGCAATTCACGCTTGGCGACAAAGGTGAACGCACGCGGAAGCGCCGCCACCAGCACCGCGCCGTCGAGGTAGCTGCCGTGGTTGCAGACCAGCACGCAGGGGCCACCGGGCAGGTGCTCGAGGCCCTGCACCCGCAGCGGCGTGGCGCTCAGGCGCAGCAACCCGCGCGCCGCAGCACCGCTCAGCTGCCAGGCGCGGCGCGGGTTCGGCATCATGGCAGTCAGCAGCCAGGCCACCGGTGCCAGCAGCGCGAACAGCAGCATGGCCCAGGCGCCGTACAGCACGCGGCCCACGCCAGTGGCGGCATGGCGCAGGCGCGGCAGCACGGCACCCAGCGCCAGTCGCAGTACCTGCCGCCGTGCGGTCGGCGCCACCGCGCCCACATGGCCTGACTCGAAAAGTTCGCGGCAGGCCGAGCGCCGCACCTTGCCGCTGGAGGTCTTCAGCACCGTATGCGCCGGCGCCAGCACGATCTGGTCGGGTGGCTCGCCGATGGCGGCGATGACGGCGCGCGACACCGCGTCGTGCAGTTGCACCCGCGCCGCGGCATCGGCGAACTGCGCTTCGGCCAGCACCACC
>JBBQMM010000537.1:0-3003 GCA_038328935.1 Burkholderiales bacterium | reverse complement strand
CAGCCAAACCGACACGCCGTGGCGCTCCAGCAGTGTGCACAGTTGATCGATCGCTGCGCTGTGGGCGCGCCGATAGCTGATGAACAACTTCGCTGGCGTTTGAAGGCTGTCGGGCACGGCGTGCGCAGCTGCAAAGTGATTTGTTGCGGGTGCCTACTTGCCCTCTGTCGGCGACTTCAGATTCCAATCAAAGGGCGGTCTGCTGGTGGCTGGCTGCGAGTTCAGGACCCGCGCGTTGCGACGGGACTCGGCCCGCTGCAGGGCGGCCTGCGCATAGGCTTCGACGTCGATGGCCGTCACGGTGGCTGGCAACAGCGGCGAGTCCACCCGGTACCTCACCACCCGGGCCGAGTCATACGGGAGCGTTCGACCGCTCCATCGATAAACCGCTGGTGGGAACTCCTGCGACAACAGGTCCCCCCACACAAAAGTCCCTGCGGGCCACGCATTCAATTCTGCGGAGCGGTTCAGGGAGGTCACCAGTTTTTGCCCGATATCGGCTGTCGACACCGCAAAGAACGAGGGCTCTGGCGTGTCCTCCAATGCAGCGTGAATCAAACGGATAGCCAACTGCTGCGAGTCGTTTCTCGCCCTTTGATTGAACATGGCAGCCTGCGCCGGATGGACGAATTCGGGATCTCCTACCGCCAGCTTGTAGTCCTCAACCGCGCGCTGAGCCCGATAGGTAGCTCGCGGTGTTCTGCCCTGGGCCAGGTCTGCAGCGGGCGGGTACCACTCCTGCAAAGTCGCAGACCGGTTGACGGCGGGCTTGGCTGGCGCTGGAGCTGGCGCTGCAAGCTCCGTTTCGGTGGCGAGAAACCAGAATTTTTCTTGATCGCCGCGCCCTTTAAATTTGATGGCGCTGTCTCCGTAAGCTTCCAGTACCGACAGTGGTTTGGCCTCCGGCGCCTGGCCTTTTGCAAGGCCCCATGTCTCGACTGAAACGTACGGCGGGCGTTTGACAAGCCCAGACAGTGAAGTGAGCGCGGGCGTTAGCTGCTCGATCCCCGCTAACCCCGCAGGGGTGTGCTCCATAAAGATGTACTTGTACGCCGGCGCTATCGGCCTGATCACTATCGGCTTGAAGAAGGCCGCGCGGGCCTCCCGAACATCCACCCAGCTGGCAAATCCCAGCACCGCTATCAAAACGCCCACCGCGGTTGCGCGGAGTGCTGTTTTTGAAGGAAAAGTCCTGTTCCACATGGCTCAGCTCCTTGATGACTTCATGGCAATCAAACCCGTTGCATGGCGCCTGGCGCGGCCATCGGCTGCAGGGGACTGTTGAGGTGTACCGGTGCAGGGAGAGCGCAGGGATGCGTTCGCTCTGAGCCGGTACGGCAACATCGATTTGCGCGTTGGCGAACTGAGGGGTGTTATCGCCGGCCAGATCGTAGGGATGCCCCAATCAGGTTGGCAAGGGCCCTTCGTGGGATTGTTTCTGGTGCCGCCGCAGGTCTGTTTCTCTGTCGTTACGACGATTCATGGTGCGAATCGCGGCATGGTTTGTTGGGTCGTTCCGTCGGCACTTTCGGTGCGTGGTCAGGACGCCGGCTTGCTGCCCTCTGTGCTGACAGACGTTGCCGGGCGCCGATTGCGGACACGCAAGCTGTTTCGTTACACCGGGCTCAGCCCTGCTGCGCCGGCCACGCCGTCCACATGCACCTGCAGCCACCACTCCAGCAGCGCCAGGTGCCACAGCTTGCTGCCGCGGATGCGCGTGAAATGGGCCTCGGGCTCGGCCAACAGCCTGGCCACGAAGTCGCGCTGGTACAGCCCGCGCCGCATGCAGGCGTCCGACTGCAGGATGCCGCGCATCAACTCCAGGAACGGGCCGCGCACGTGCTTCAGGGCGGGCACGGGGAAGTAGCCTTTCGGCCTGTCGATCACGGCATCCGGAATCACACCGCGCGAGATGGCCTTCAGCGGGTACTTGCCACCGTCCCTGAGCTTGAGTTCCGGCGGCATCCTGGCGGCAAGCTCCACCAGTTCATGATCCAGGAAGGGCACCCGCACTTCCAGGCCCCAGGCCATCGGCATGTTGTCCACGCGCTTGACGGGGTCGTCGACGATCAAGGTGGTAGCGTCGAAGCGCCAGACTTCGTCGAGGAAGGTATCGGCCTGCGGCCTGGCCAGTTCTTGCGCCACCAGCTCGGTCGTCACATCAGGTGCATCGGGCCGACCCGGCACCTGCCATGCCGGCATGATCATCTCCAGGTATTCGGCGTGGTCGCGATCAAAGTAGTGGCGGCTGAAGCGTTCCACCGCCGTGCCGGTTTCTGCGTCCATCAACGGGTACCAGAAGTAGCCGCCGAACACCTCATCGGCGCCTTGCCCTGCCAACACCACCTTCACCTCCTTGGACACCCGCTCGCTGAGCAGGTAGAACGCAATCACGTCGTGGCTCATCATCGGCTCGGTCATGGCCGCCACGGCTTCGGGCAAGCGTGCCAGCACCTCGCTGTTCGGGATCAGGTGCTTGTGGTGACGGGTCTTGAACTGCGCCGCGATCTGGTCCGAGAACTCGAACTCGTCGGCCTTCTCGGCGCCCACACTGATGCCGGGGATGCCCTCGAATCCGATTGAAAAAGTCAGCAGCTCGTCCACCTGATCAGCCAGCAAACCCACCAGCAGGCTGGAGTCCAGACCACCCGAGAGCAGCACGCCCACCGGCACGTCGGCGGCGAGGCGGTGGCGGTCCAGCGCGCGCGCCAGCACCTTGCGCGTGGCGTCCAGCCACTCGGTCTCGCTCAGGGGCTGCGCCGGCCGCGTGGCGTCCAGCGTCCAGTACACCTGTTGGCTGACTGACCCGTCCCCGCTCACCACCATGGTCGTTGCCGGCGGCAGCTTGCGCACACCGCGCAGCACGGTGCGCGGTGCCGGCACCACGGTGTGCAGCGTGAAGTGGTGGTGCAGGGCGACCGGATCGATCCGCGTGTCCACGCCGCCACCCGCCAGCAGCGCGGGCAGGCTCGACGCGAAGCGCAGTCGCTGGCCGTCCTGCGC
>JBBQMM010000536.1:0-3008 GCA_038328935.1 Burkholderiales bacterium | reverse complement strand
GGTGAACGCCTGCCTTTCACGGTGCAACGCATCACGCCCGTTGCAGTGGCCGAAGACGGGCGCAATTTCTTTCGCGTCGAAGCGCAGCTGGCCAGCAGCGCCCAGCATTTGCGGCCTGGCATGGAAGGGGTGGGCAAAGTCGAGGTCGGGACGCGCCCGATGTGGTGGGTAGCCTTGCGTCCGCTGATCGACTGGCTGCGCGTCGCGCTGTGGACCTGGCTGCCATGAAGCCGCGGAGCCACTGAGATGGCGGGCGCTCTGCTCAGCGCGTCCTGGTACCGCGTGGCGGCGCTGAAGCCGCGCCTGCGTTCGCACGTGCGCTTGTCGCGCCATCGCTACCGGGGTGAACGCTGGTTTGTGATGCACGACCCGGCATCCGGCCGCACGCACCGCTACAACCCGGCGGCGCGGCTGGTCTTGAACGGCATGGACGGCACGCGCAGCGTCGAAGAGCTGTGGGCCATGGCCGACCGGCTGCTGGGCGAAACGGCGCCGACGCAAGACGAACTGATCCAGCTGCTGGCGCAGTTGCACGCCGCCGACGTGATGGTCTGCGACGTGACGCCCGATGTCGCCGAACTCTTCGACCGCGGCCAGCGCCAGGAACGCGCCCGGGTGCGCCAGCGTTTTGCCAACCCGTTGGCCATCAAGCTGCCGCTGCTGGACCCGGACCGGTTGCTGAACCACCTGTGGCCCTGGCTGAAACCGTTGTGGAACCGCTGGGGATTGCTGCTGTGGCTGGCGTTGGTGCTGCCGGCTGCGCTGCTGGCGGTGTTGAATGGGCGTGAGCTGACGTCCAACATGGCAGACCGCGTGTTTGCCGCGCACAACTTGTTCATGCTGTGGCTGCTGTTCCCGGTGATCAAGGTGTTGCACGAACTCGGCCACGGCCTGGCCACCAAGGCGCGCGGTGGCGAAGTGCACGAGATGGGCTTGATGCTGCTGGTGCTGATGCCCGTGCCTTACGTCGATGCGACGGCCGCGAATGCGTTTCCGAACAAGCGTGACCGCGCCCTGGTCGCAGCAGCCGGTATGGGTGTTGAACTGGCACTCGCCGCCGTGGCGATGTTTGTCTGGTTGCTGGCCGAGCCCGGCCTGGTGCGGGCCATCGCTTTCAACACGGTGCTCGTGGCGGGTGTGTCGACCCTGGTCTTCAACGGCAACCCGCTGCTGCGCTTTGACGCTTACTACATCCTGTGCGACCTGATCGAAATGCCCAACCTGGGCCAGCGCGCCAACCGCTGTCTGGGCGCGCTGTTGCAGCATGCCGTGCTGGGGGTGCCCGACCCCGAGAAGATGCCGCCCAGCCGGGGCCAGCGCGTCTGGCTGGTGGTCTATGCCGTGGTGTCCTTCATCTACCGCACGTGGGTCAGTGTGGTGATCATTCTCTTCATCGCTGGGCAGATGTTCATCGTCGGCGTGTTGCTGGCCTTGTGGGCACTGGTCAACCTGCTGGTGATGCCGCTGGTGCGGTTGGGGCGCCATTTGAGCGACAGCGCCGCCCTGCAGCCGGTGCGGGGCCGTGTGCGCGCCACGGTGCTGGTCAGCGTGATGCTGGTGCTGGCCTTTGTCGCGCTGTTGCCGATGCCCTTTCGCAGCCAGACGCAAGGCGTGGTCTGGATGCCCGACGGCGCCTTGGTGCGCGCGGGCAGTGCCGGCTTTCACAGCCGGCTGGTGGTTCAGCCGGGCAGCCTGGTGAGTGCCGGCGACAGCCTGATCGAGAGTGACGACCCGGCGCTGCGCATGCAGCTGCGCGCCAGCCAGGCGCGGCTGGCGCAGTTGCAGGCACAGCTGGTGGCCAACTGGGTTGTCCAGCCTGTGGAAACGGCGCTGCTGCGCGAAGCACTGCAGCGCGAAGAGACCCAGGTAGCCCGCTTGCAAGCCCGGGTTGCCGACCTGGTCAGCCGCAGCGCGGGCGCCGGTGTGTTTCTGGTGCCGCAGCCCGAAGATCTGCCCGGGCGCTTCCACGCCCAGGGCGCGGTGTTGGCTTACGTCGTCGGCGCTCACGCCGATGATGTGCGAGCGGTGGTTCGGGTGGTGGTGGCCCAGGGCGATGTCGATCTGGTGCGCAACGCCACCCGCACCGTGCAGCTGCGCCTGGCCAGCCGGCTGGATCTGGTGCTGCAAGGGCAGGTGGTGCGTGAAGTGCCGGCGGGCATCGACCAATTGCCCAGTCGCGCCTTCACCACCCAGGGCGGTGGCGCCGTGGCCACCGACCCGCGCGACCGCGACGGCCTGCGCGGCCTGCAACGCAGCTTCCAGCTCGACATCGCTTTGCCGGCCGACATCACCCCGCTGTACGGCACCCGGGTGCATGTGCGCTTCGATCACCCGGCAACACCGCTGGCCTGGCAGTGGTACCGCAGCCTGCGCCAGGTTTTCCTGAGCCGCTTTCATGCGTAATTCCGATGATTGAGTCCCATGCCTAAGTTTTCTGCACCGGGCCTGGCTTTGGACGCTGCAAGGCTGGCGCCCACCAGCGCCTATGCCGAGCGGCGCGACGCGCTGCCGGCCTGGCACGATCGCTTGGCCATGAACCTGCAAGGTTGGCTGCGAGGCACGCGTTCGTCACAGCGCAGCCCGCGGCGCGGCGCTGAAGCACAGATGCTGGCCCAAGCCCGGCAGGATGAAGCGGCATGCCGGGCCGCGAGCGACGCCGGGCTGCAGGCCTTGGCCCAGCAGCTGCGAACCCGCTTGTGCGCTGAAGGCTCGACACCTGCCGCGGTGGGCAGCAGCCTGGCGGTGTGGCGCGAAGTGGCGCGTCGGGTGATCGGGCAACGGGCGCACGACGTGCAGCTGCAAGCGGCCTGGGTGCTGCTGCAAGGTCAGCTGGCCGAGATGGCCACGGGCGAGGGCAAAACCCTGGCGGCCATGCTGGCGGCCGGCACGGCGGCGCTGTCCGGCGTGCCGGTGCACATCATCACCGTCAACGACTACCTGGCGCAGCGTGATGCCCAGACCATGGGCGCCGTGTTCGCCTTCTGCGGGCTGCGCACCGGCTGCGTGGT
>JBBQMM010000535.1:0-3020 GCA_038328935.1 Burkholderiales bacterium | reverse complement strand
GCGCAGGGCGGTACTCACAGCCGACGTAGCCGTCCCAGCCACAGGCTGCCGATACCTCGTCCAGCACCTTGAACAGGTAGGCGTGGTTGATCTCGCCCTGGTCGGGTTCGTGACGGTCGGGCACGCCGGCAATCTGGATGTGGCCGACGCGGCCGGTGGGCAGGTACTGACGCAGCTTGGTTGCCAGATCGCCTTCCATGATCTGGCAGTGGTACAGGTCCATCTGCACCTGCAGGTTGGGTGCACCCACCTCGGCCAGCAAGGCGTGTGCTTGCGCCTGGTAGTTCAAGAAGAAGCCGGGCATGTCACGTGTGTTGATGGGCTCGATGAGCACCTGCACGCCCTGTGCCGCGGCCTGCTGCGCGGCCCAGCGCAGGTTGGCCACATAGGTGGCCTGCGCAGCTTCGCGCACCAGGCCGGCCGGCACCAGGCCGGCCATCACGTGCATGCGCGGGCACTGCAGCACGGCCGCATAGCGCAGACCCAGCAGCACACCGGCGCGAAATTCTGCTTCGCGCCCCGGCAGGCATGCCGTGCCGCGCGTGCCGGCGGCCCAGGCGGCTTCAATGGCGGCCGGCTCGTCGCCGCCACCCGGCGGGGCGTTGAACAGCACCTGCTGCAGACCGTGCTGTTTCAGCAGAGCAGCCAGTTGCTCGGCCGGCCAGGCATAGGGGAAGAGGTATTCGACGAACTGGAAGCCGTCGGCCGCGGCCGCGGCAAAACGGTCCGGGAAAGGCAAATCGTTGTAGAGCATCGACAGGTTGGCGGCAAAGCGGGGCATGGTGTCAGTCCTGGGTTCGGTCGCTGGGGGCCGGGGGGGCCGCGGGGGCCGGGGGGCCTGGGGGAGCGGGGCGCTACCAGCGCGCGCCGAAAGTCTGCCGCAGCGCTTCCAGCTGCGCTTCGGTCAGTGGCGCACTGCCTGGCCGCAGCAGGTGCAGCCGGGCGGTTTCTTCCAGCTCTTCCAGCGTGGCCATCGCGTTGTCGGGGCTGTTGTGCCAGACGTTGGGCCCCAGGCGCGGCAGCATCACCGCGCGCAGCGGCGTGCCGCGCTGGCCATGGCGCGCGATGGCGCTGGCCACCGCGTCGGCGGCTTCGGGTGCGCCGGGGCGGTGGTAGGGCATCACCGGCACATGGCCCACCTTCATCACGAAGTAGGGCGTCAAGGCGGGCAGCAGCTCATCACCGCAGGCTCCCAGCGTCAGCGCCACGCAGTGCGTGCTGTGGGTGTGGATGACGCAGCAGGTGTCGGCATCGAAGGCGCAGGCCGCGCCGTAGATGCGCCGGTGCAGCGCCAGTGTCTTGCTGGCACGGTCGCCGCTGGTTTGCTGGCCGGTGGCGTCGGTGCGCGCCAGTCGGGCAGGGTCCAAAAAACCCAGGCAGGCGTCGGTGGGCGTGATCAGAAAACTGTCGTCCAGCCGCACGCTGATGTTGCCGGCTGTGGCATGCACATAACCGCGTGCGAAGAGGCTGGCGCCGACGCGGCAGATGGCTTCGCGGGCCTGGTTTTCGGTCATGGATGTTCAGCGGCTGTGGGCGAAATGAAGGGCACGCGGGTGCCCTTCATTTCATCAACACCTTCTCATCGGCCGGCGGTCGTAGCGGCCGCGCCAATTGCGCAAAGGCCTTGCTGAAGAAGTCGTCGCTGCCGAAGTTGCCCGACTTCAACGCCAGGTGCAGGCCGCCCGGGCCGGCACCTGGCGGTACGGCGTGGCACCAGGGCACGCCGGGGTCGATTTGCGGGCCGATGTGCAATTGCGTAATGCCCAGCGCCTGCACGCAGGCGCCCGAGGTCTCGCCACCCGCCACCACCAGCTGCTGCACACCCAGCCGTTGCACCAGAGCTTGCGCAATGGCCGCCAGCGTGTGCTCCATCAGTGCGCCGGCCTGGTTCACGCCCAGCTGCTGCTGCACGGCTTTGACGGCTGCAGGCTCGGCCGTGCTGTACAGCAGCACCGGGCCTGAGGGCAGCCGGGTGGCGGCCCAGGCCAGGGCTTCAGCCACCAGGTCGGCGCCGCTGGCGGCGCGCAGCGCATCGACGGCCAGCGCGGCGCCGCCGCCTTGCACAAAGGTCGCCACTTGCCGGTTCGTGGCTTGTGAGCAGCTGCCCGACACCACCGCGCAGGCGCCCTTGGCAGCCGGCAACTGGCTGGCCGCAGCCAGCGTGCTGGCGGTAGCGCTGATGCCGAAGTTCTGCGGCAGTCCGATGGCCACGCCCGAGCCCGCGGTGACCAGCGGCGCGCTGGCCAGCGCCAGGCCCAATTGCATCAAATCATCGTTGCTGAGCGCGTCGGCAATGGCCAGGGCGGTGCCTTGCGACTGCAGCTCGGCGATGCGTGCGCGGATGGCCTGCACGCCCGCAGCCACGCAGCGGTGGTCGACCAGCCCCACGCGGCGGCGGCTTTGCGCCTGCAGCACGCGCACCAGGTTGGCGTCGGTCATGGGCGTCAGCGGGTGCTCGCGCATGCCGCTGTCGCTGAGCAGCACGTCACCCACGAAAAGGTGGCCCTTGAAGACGGCGCGGCCGTTGTCGGGGAAGGCCGGCGTGGCGATGCAAAAGCCGGCGCCCAGTGCGTCCATCAACGCTTCGGTCACCGGGCCGATGTTGCCCTGCGCCGTGCTGTCGAAGGTGGAACAGATCTTGAAGTAGATCTGCTGCGCGCCGCCGGCCTGCAGCCAGTGCAGCGCTTCCACAGACTGCGCCACCGCCTCGGCCGCGGCGATGGTGCGTGACTTCAGCGCCACCACCACCGCGTCGGCCTCGGCTGCCCACGAGCCCGCCGGCACGCCAATGGTCTGCACCACGCGCATGCCGGCGCGCACCAGGTTGTTGGCCAGGTCGGTGGCGCCGGTGAAGTCGTCGGCTATGCAGCCCAGCAGGATGCGGCTCATCGCGGGGGCCCTCTCAGTGGCTCACTTGTAGACCAGGTCGCGCAGAAACAGCGACAGGCTGGGCACTGTTGATGCCGGTCATCATTCTGGGCGGCATCTACGGCGGCATCTTCACGCCCACCGAAGCGTCT
>JBBQMM010000534.1:0-3027 GCA_038328935.1 Burkholderiales bacterium | reverse complement strand
AAAACGGCACCGGGTCTTACGGGGGCATGACGGCTGCCGGCCTGTTGAGCCTGCTGTTCGCCGGCGTCGACAAGACCGACCCGCGCGTGCAGGCCGCCTACAAGTGGATGACGGCCAACTACACGCTCGAACTCAACCCCGGCACGAGCAAGAAGCACGGCATCTTCTACTTCTACAACGCCTTCGCGAAAGTGATGTCGGCTTACGGTGAAGACACCTTCACCGACGGCAAAGGCCAGAAGCGCAACTGGCGCAACGAACTGGTGACCAAGCTGCTGGCGCTGCAGGCACCCGATGGCAGTTGGGCCAATGCGGATTCGAACGCGTGGTGGGAGGACCGGCCGCAGCTGGTGACGGCGTGGTCGGTGATCGCGATCGAACACGCGCTCAAGTGACGCGGTGCTGCGCCGGCTGCTGCTTCTTTTGGGGCCGCTGTTGGGGCTGCCGTTTGGGCTGCTGTTTGGGTTGCTGTTCGGGCTGCAGTCGGCACTGTTCGGGCTGCTGGGCCTGACGCTCGGCAGCCCTGCACACGCGGCCGCGCAGCCGCGCATCGAGCTCAGCGTGTCGCCGGCCTGGAAAGGCTGGTCGCGGCCGGGGCGCACCACCGAACTCGACATCCGCCTGGGCGCTGATGCCGCTACGCGCGTGAGGCTGGAAGTGGCGTCGGGCCGCACCACCTTGCACGCCGAGGTCGACTTGCAGCCGGGGCGCGTGGTGCGGCTGCAGATGCCGGTCGGATCGGTTGAGCGTGTCGAGGTCAGCGCGCTGGCGGCTGGCGGGCTGCCGGTGCGGCGTGCTGTCGGCCTGTCGCTGTCCGAGTCACCGGTGCTCGGCCTCGGTCTGGCCAGCTCCGAGCCCGTCGGGCTTGAAGGATTCCATGCCGTTGCGCTGGCTGCCGAGGACCTGCCGCGCAACGCCTCGGCCTACGCCAGCGTCGACGCGCTGATGGTCGATGCGCCGACCTTGCGTGCACTGGACCAAAGTCAGCTGGTGGCGCTGCTGGCGCATGCAGCGGCCTGCGGACGCATCGTGGTGGTGGATGTCGAGCCACCGGTGCGCCGCCTGCTCGAAGGCGCCGGCGGCTGTGGCGGGCGGGCCCTGATGAGCGCGGCCACGCTGGCCCAGGCCAAGGACATGCTGGCGGTCTCGCTGGGCACCAGTGTGCCCCCGGCGATGACGCTGGCAGGCCTTGGCGACCTGGCCAGGTCTGGTGACTCCAGCTGGAACCGCGTTGCTTTGGCACTTGCCTTCTATTTCGCCGTGGCGGTGTTGGTGCTGGTGTTCATGGCGTCGTTGCCGACGCTGTTGCCGACGCTGTTGCCAATGATGTTGCCAATGATGTTGCCGATCATCTTGCTGACACCGGTGCTGGCGTCCCTGGCCGTGCTGGCGCTGTTGCATCTTGCACAGCCCGCGTCGCAGCTGATCGTCTGGAGCGAGGGCGGGTCGGGCGCGCAGCAGGCGCGCTATCAAGCCTGGCAGCGGTTTGCAGGCAGCGGGCGTGAGCGCGCGCGCGTGGCCATCCCTGCACAACTGGCGCCTTCGGTGCAACCCTGTGACCGAGCGCAAACCTTGCATTTCGAGTTCGATGCGGGTCGTGGGCAGGTCACGTTTGCCGAATTCGACACGCGCTTGTTTCGCCAGGTGCGGCTCTGTTTTTCAGGCGCATTCCCGCTGGACCGGGCACCGGTGGCCAGCGTCAGCCACGACGGCGCGCGCGAGATCCGCAATGCGGGCTCGAAAGCCTGGCCGCAGGGTGTGTTGCTGGCTGACGGCCAGGTGCACAGGCTGCCTGCACTGGGCGCAGACGCCCACACGTTGATCGGCGCAGACGCCCACACGGGGACCGTCGCAGGCGCCCACACGTTGATCGGCGCAGACGCCCACACGGGGGCCGGCGCAGGCGCGCGCACGGACGTCGAAGCAACGCAGGCGCTGCCGCAGCGCGATGCCGCGGTGCGGGCGGCTCTCTCGCGCACCGCGCCTGGCGAGGTCGCGGCGCTGTGGGAACTCGAGCTCGGGGGGGTCGCTGGCGTGCCCATCGCGTCCAAAGCCTGGCTGTTGGTTGCGGTGCCCACACCATGAATGACCTGCCAGCCCGCCGCCTGGCGGCATTCGGCGGTCTCGCCATCGCCGCCGCCGTTGCTTTGTGGTGGCTCGGCAGCACACGCCTGGCGCTGGAGCATGGCGCAGATCCCGGCCGGCCTTCCGTGCAGGCGCTGCAGGCGCTGTGGGTGGTTCGCGCCATGGCCATCGCGCTGCTGGCCGTGCGCGTGGCCGCGTCGCAAAGGTGCGGTGCTGGCGTGGAAACTGCTCTGGCGCTGGTGGCCCCGGCCTGGCCGCTGCTGCTCCTGGCGTGGTCGGCGAGTTCAGTGCCGCTGATGCAGGTCGTACTGATGGAGATGGCCTTGCTCGCCGCCGCCGCGCTGATGCCGCTGCTGGGTGCTGGCATCGGCCGGCTGCTGCAGCGGTCTGAAGGGGCCGTCCTGGCAGGCACCGCTGCCGGCGGTGGGCTGGCCGCGCTGGCTTGGTTGGCGCAGGGCCTGTGGGCGCTGCCGCCGTCGTGAATCAGCCATGAAAGCGCCGTCCGTCCAGACCTTGCTGAGCGCCGTGCAGCGCAGGCTGTGGCGAGCGCAGTTCGTGGTCGCTCTGCGTCGCGCGTTGTGGGGTTCGAGCGCGCTGATGTTGCTGGCCGCGATGGCGCAGCTCACAGGGTTGACCGCGCCCTTGACAATGCCTTGGACTGCGCCTCTCATCACGCCTGTTAGCGCGCTGCTGTTCGCGCTCGGCGCCCTGTGGCTGGTGCTGCTGGCCCGGGCGGCGTGGCAGCGGCCCGGTGATGCGGCCTGTGCACTGTGGGCCGACCGTCACCTCGGCGGTGCGTCGGCCTACACCACGTGGCTCGAAACGGTGGCCGCGCCTGGGGCCCGGGCGAACGCGCAGGCCGTACTGTGGCTGCAGCAATGGACCGAACAGCGCGTGCCTGAAAGCCTGCGTGTGTTGAATGAGCGCCGAGTACCCTGGCTC
>JBBQMM010000533.1:0-3029 GCA_038328935.1 Burkholderiales bacterium | reverse complement strand
TGTGGAGCATCCACCCGGCGCAGGTGCGAACCATCATCGACGCCTTTGCGCCGGCTGCGGCCGATGTGGAAATGGCGGTGCAGATCATCAGCGCCGCGCAGGCCGCGGGCTGGGCGCCCATCCGCCAGCGCGACACGCTGCACGACCGCGCCAGCTACCGCTACCACTGGCAGCTGCTGCAGCGCGCTCACCGCACCTCATTTGCGGGGGGGCCACAACTTCCAGCGGCAGCGCAGGCGGCGTGGTTTGCACCTGGCTAGACCGGGCATAACAGGGCATAACAGGGCACAACCGGGCACCGCGCGGGGCTGCGAGCGCAGCTCCGGCTTGCCGCGCGTGCCACATCCTGCCGCCGCGCGGGCGCGGGGCCCGGGTAGCATGCGCACCATGCTGAAAGCCCTGACCACCGCGCTGGCACTTGCCCTGTTGGCGACGTCCGTCGGCGCGCAGCAACTGCGTCTGCGGCTGCTCGGCACGACGGACATCCACGTCAACCTGCTCAGCCACGACTACTACCAGGACAAGCCGATCGAAGAGTTCGGCCTCGTGCGCACGGCCACGCTGGTGCAGGCCGCGCGCGCCGAAACGCCCAACCACCTGCTGTTCGACAACGGCGACCTGTTGCAAGGCAACCCGCTCGGCGACTACATCGCCCGCATCAAGCCTTTGCAGGCCGGGCAGGTGCACCCGGCGTACAAGCTGATGAACGCGCTGCGTTACGACGCAGCCAACATCGGCAACCACGAATTCAATTACGGGCTGC
Organism: Burkholderiales bacterium; assembly: GCA_038328935.1. Lineage (GTDB taxonomy): Bacteria > Pseudomonadota > Gammaproteobacteria > Burkholderiales > Burkholderiaceae_C > Rubrivivax. The sequence continues at coordinate 2,266 of JBBQMM010000533.1, read as the reverse complement.
CTTATCTGAAGCAAGCCCTCACAGGCGCGAACTTCCCCTACGTCAACGCCAACATCGTGGTCGACGATGGCAAGACCGATGCCGCCGCAGCGGGCAGCGCCGAGCCGCGCAACAACGTCTTCACGCCCTATGTGGTGCTGCAGCGCACGTTCAAGGACGACAGCGGCGCCGAGCAGCTGCTGCGCATCGGCGTCATCGGCTTCGTGCCGCCGCAGGTGATGCAGTGGGACCGCCAACACCTGCGCGGCCAGGTGCTGGCGCGCGACATCGTGCAGACCGCGCGCGAGTGGGTGCCCCGCATCAGAGCCGCCGGCGCCGACCTCGTGGTGGCCATTCCGCATTCGGGTTTCGAGCGCGGCGAGACGGTGATGTTTGCCGAGAACACCGTCGCCCGGCTGGCCGAGGTGCCCGGCATCGACGCCATCCTGTTCGGCCATTCGCACGGCGAATTCCCGGGCCGCTTCTTCAACAGTCACCCCAAGGTAGACCTGCAGCGCGGCACCATCAATGGCATCCCCGCCGCCATGCCCGGCGCCTGGGGCAGCCACCTGGCGGTGCTGGATCTGGTGCTGAACAAGACTGACGGCCGCTGGAAAGTGACCGACGGCCGCGCCGAGTTGCGTGCGGTGTACGACCGCACCGCGCGCAAAGCCCTGGTGCAGCCCGACGCCGCGTTGGCGGCGCTGGTGCAGGCCGAACACGAGGGCACGCGCCAGTACCTGCGCTCACAGGTCGCCACCAGCAGCACGCCCATCCACAGCTACTTCGCCCAGGTGGCCGACGACCCTTCGGTGCAACTGGTGTCGCAGGCGCAGCTGGCCTACGCCCGGCGTGCCTTGGCGGGCACCGCGCACGAACGGCTGCCGCTGCTGTCAGGGGCAGCACCCTTCAAGACCGGGGGGCGCCAGGGCCATACCTACTACACCGACATTCCTGCCGGCCCGCTGGCGGTGCGCCATGTGGCCGACCTCTACATCTACCCCAACACCGTGCAGGTGGTGCGTCTCACTGGCGCGCAGGTGCGCGAATGGCTGGAAATGTCGGCCGGCGCATTCAACCGCATCGACCCCGCCGGCCCTGCCGAGCAAAACCTGATCAACAGCGCCTTCCCCAGCTTCAATTTCGACACCCTGGACGGCGTGAGCTACCGCATCGACGTCACCCAGCCCGCGCGCTACGACCGCAACGGCAAGCTCGTGGCGCCTGAAGCGCGGCGCATCACCCAGCTGCGCCACAACGGGCAGCTTTTGGCCGACAACGCTGTGTTTGCAGTGGTCACGAACAACTACCGGGCCTCGGGCGGCGGCAACTTTCCGGCACTGGACGGCACTGCCACGGTGCTGCAGGCGCCCGACGAAAATCGCGAGGCCTTGCTGCAGTACCTGAAAGACGCAGGGCGCGTGGATGCTGCGGCAGACGGCAACTGGTCGTTGCTGCCCGTGCCGGGCGTGAAACTCCGCTTCACGTCCGGCGCGGCTGGCATGGCCCATCTGGCGCGCTACCCGCAGATCTCGCTCGTCAAGGACAACGGCGACGGCTCGGCCCTGTACGAATTGGCACCACGATGACTTCAGCTGCAACCCGTCCGGCCCAGCGCGGGCTGATCCTGCTCACCACCTTGCTGGTGGGCCTCGGCGCCCTGCTGGTGCTGGCCTTCGTGCTCATCGGCGGCGCCATGCTGTGGTACGGCTGGGACCTGCCGTCCACCGACAAGGCCACCGACTACAAGCCGCGGCAGCACATGCAGGTGTTCACCGCCGACGGTGTGGAGATTGCGCAGTTCGGCACCGAGAGGCGCCTGTATGTGCCGGTGGAAAAAATCCCCAAGCGGCTGCGCGATGCCGTGCTGGCGGTGGAAGACGCGGAGTTCTACGACCACAGCGGCATCAGCTGGCGCGGCGTCGTGCGCGCCGCCATCGCCAACCTGTCCGGTGGTGTTCCGCAGGGGGCGTCCACGCTCACGCAGCAGGTGGCCCGCACTTTCTTCCTGTCCACCCGGCGCACGGCCGAGCGCAAGATCAAGGAAGCGCTGCTGGCGATGAAGCTGGAGCGGCAGCTGAGCAAGGACCAGATTCTCGACCTTTACCTGAACCAGATTTTCCTCGGCCAGCGTGCTTACGGCGTCGGCGCTGCGGCGCTGGTGTACTTCGGCAAGTCGCTGGACGAACTGACGGTGGCCGAGACGGCCATGGTGGCCGGCCTGCCGCAAAACCCGATCCATGCCAACCCGGTGTCGAGTCCACAGCGCGCCCGCAAACGCCAGCTC
>JBBQMM010000532.1:0-3032 GCA_038328935.1 Burkholderiales bacterium | reverse complement strand
GGTCGATTTCAATTATCAGGGACTGGAACAGTGCACGCAAAGCAACCCCTACAATTTCGTCCGCGACGCGCAAAGCATGACCCGCGAAGGGCACTGGCGCCGCAGGCCTTTCGTAGCGCGGTGGCAGCTGCATGCAGCCGGCCAACAGGCTGGCTGCGGCGGCGGCCAGCAGCGCGGGTGCCGTCTTCGGGTGGTGTTCTTGTCGCATCGTGCTCACCCGCTCAAACGGAAGCCGGGCCAGTGCCCGGCGCGGCACCCGGCGTGGCACCCGGTGGAGGTGACGGCGGAGTTGACGGCGACGCTGACAGTGCCGTTGGCGCCGCCGCGCCCGCGCCATCCGGCGGCTCATGGGCATGCATCCTGCGCTGGCGTTCGCTGCCTTTGAAGAAGCGCCGCACGACGACGAAGAACACCGGCACGAAGATCACTGACAGCAGCACCGCGCTGACCATGCCGGCCATCACGCCGGTGCCGATGGAGCGCTGGCTGGCCGACCCGGCGCCGCTGGCAATGGCCAGGGGCAGCACGCCCAGCACGAAGGCCATCGAGGTCATCACGATGGGCCGAAAGCGCAGGTGCGCCGCTTCCAGCACCGCCTGCACAGCGGTGCGGCCCTGCGCCTGCAGGTCTTTTGCAAACTCGATGATCAGCACCGCGTTCTTGGCCGACAGGCCGATGATGGTGATGAGGCCGATCTTGAAGTACACGTCGTTGCTGTAGCCGCGTGCGCCGGTGCCCAGCACCACACCCAGCACGCCCAAGGGCACCACCAGCAGCACCGCCAGCGGGATCGACCAGCTTTCGTACAGGGCCGCCAGGCACAAGAACACCGCCAGCAGCGAAAACGCAAACAGGTAGACCGAGGTCGCGCCGGCCAGCCGTTCTTCGCGCGACTGCCCGGTCCATTCAAAACCGAAACCGGCGGGCAACTGCGCGGCCAGCCGTTCCACCTCGGCCATCGCTTCGCCGGTGCTGACGCCGGGCGCGGCGTCACCGGAAATGCGCATCGTCGGGTAACCGTTGTAGCGGATGGACTGCATGGGCCCGCTGATCCAGCGCGTGCTGGCAAAGGCCGACAGCGGCACCAGCTGGCCGCGGTTGTTCAGCGCCGTCAGGCGCAACAGGTCTTCGGGCTGCATGCGGTTGGGTGCGTCGGCCTGCACCACCACACGCTGCAGCCGGCCCTGGCTCTGGAAGTCGTTGATGTAGGCCGAACCCAGCAGCGTGGACAGGCTGGCGTTGATGGCGTCGAAGCCCACACCCAGCGCACTGGCCTTGGTGCGGTCGATGTTCAGCTGCAGTTGCGGCGCGTCTTCCAGGCCGTCGGGGCGCACACCGGCCAGCAGCTTGCTTTGCGCGGCCATGCCCAGCAGCTGGTTGCGCGCCGCTATCAACGCTTCGCGGCCGTTGCTGCCGCGGTCTTGCAGCCGGAACGCGAAGCCCGTCGCAGCCCCCAGTTCGGGGATGGGCGGCGGGCTGAGCGCAAAGATGAAGGCGTCCTTGATGCCCATCAGCCCGCCGAAGCTGCGCGCCGCCAGCGCCTGCACGGAGGCATCGGGCCCGGGCCTTTCGCTCCAGTCCTTCAGCGTCACGAACGCCAGGCCCGCGTTCTGCCCCTGGCCCGAAAAGCTGAAGCCCAGCACGCCCACCATGCTCTGCACTTCGGGCTGTTTCAGGATGAAGGCCTCCACCTGTTCCATCACCTTTTGCGTGCGGTTCAAGGTAGCCCCTGGCGGCAATTGCACGTTGACCAGCATGTAGCCCTGGTCTTCATTGGGCAGGAACGACGTGGGCAGGCGCAGCACCAGCCACACCACGGCGGCCACGATGGCGGCATAGACGACCAGGGCACGCCCCGCGCGCGCCAGCAGCCACGCCAGTCGGCTTTCGTAGGTCTTGGTGGTGCGGGCAAAGCCGCGGTTGAAGAAACCGAAGAAGCCGCCCTTGGCATGCGCGTGACCGGCGGGCACCTGCTTGAGCAGCGTGGCGCACAGCGCCGGTGTCAGCGACAGCGCCAGGAAGGCCGAGAAGGCAATCGACGCCGCCATCACCACCGAAAACTGGCGGTAGATGTTGCCCACCGCGCCGCTGAAAAAGGCCAGCGGCACAAACACCGAGACCAGCACCACCGTAACGCCGATGATGGCGCCCGATATCTGCTGCATCGCCTTGCGCGTGGCCTGCAGCGGCGGCAGGCCCTCTTCGCTCATGATGCGCTCGACGTTCTCCACCACCACGATGGCGTCGTCCACCACGATGCCCACCACCAGCACCATGCCGAACATGGTCAGCACGTTGATCGAGTAGCCCAGCGCCAGCAACACGATGAAGGTGCCCAGCAGCGCGATCGGCACCACGATGGTGGGTATCAGCGTGTAGCGCCAGTTCTGCAAGAACAAGTACAGCACCAGGAACACCAGCACCACCGCTTCCACCAGCGTTTCCACCACTTTGGAGATCGAGATTTCGACAAAGCGCGAGGTGTCGAATGGCACCGAATAGCTCATGCCGGCGGGGAAGAAGCGCTGCAGTTCGGCCATGCGTTCGCGCACTGCGCGGGCGGTCTGGATGGCATTGCCGCTGGGCGCCAGCTGCACGCCGATGCCGGTGGACGGGCGGCCGTTCAGCCGCGCCGACGTGGCGTAGGTCTGCGCGCCCAGTTCGATGCGCGCCACGTCGCGCAGCCGCACGGCCGAGCCGTCGGTGTTGGCGCGCAGCACGATGGCACCGAACTGCGCCACGTTGGCCAGCTGCCCTTCGATCACCACGGTGGCAAAAATGCCCTGGCCGGGCACGTTGGGCAGGTCGCCCAGCGTGCCCGACGAGACCTGCGCGTTCTGCGCGCGGATGGCGGCGTTGACTTCGCTGGCCGCGAGGCCCAGGCCCTGCAGCCTGGCCGGGTCGAGCCAGATGCGCATGGCGCGTTCGGTGCCGAACAGCTGCGCCTGGCCGACGCCCGCAATGCGCTGGATTTCGGGCAGCACGTTGCGCGCCGCGTAGTCGCCCAGTGCCACCGGGTCGGTGTTGGGGTC
>JBBQMM010000531.1:0-3046 GCA_038328935.1 Burkholderiales bacterium | reverse complement strand
TGTCACTTGCTTACTTTACTCATGCCCCCTCGGGGGGCAGCGGCAACGCCGCTTTGCGGGTACGCACAAGTCGGGCCACATCATCGCACTTGGATTGGGGCTGCCTGTGGAGTGGGCCACCTGCCCTGCGGCGCGCGCAAGAGCACCGACGCAGCGCCCATCGGCGGGCGCAGGTCGTGTGCGCCACCCAGGTGCGTCACCCAGGTGCGCCAACGTACAGACACGGGTCGCTGCAGGTGCAAAGCTCAAGTTTTCCATGGAGGTTTCGCCATGAGCGCCAACCCTGAGCCTTATCCGCAGGCCCTGAGTCGTTTTCTTGGAGGCTTCAGATCCTGGCTGCGCGCCTGGTCCAGCGAAATCTGGGAATCCTATGAAGACCGGCCGGACGCAACCGCCGGGCCGAGTGCGCCGTCTTGCGGGTCCCTCCGCGTGCTGGTGGTCGATGACAACCCGGTGAATCTGATGGCGATGTCGGCGCTGATGCAGTCGCGCGGTCTCGTGCCGGTGCTTGCGGCAGATGGCGCCGAGGCTGTGGCCCTGGCCTGCGAAACCCGCTTCGACCTCATCCTGATGGATCTGCAGATGCCGGTTCTCGACGGATGGGAAGCGACAGCGGCCATCCGGCGCTTCGAGAACGCATGCTCGCAGCCTGCTGTGCCGGTAATCAGTTATTCGAGCATGTCCCTGGGTGCGGGCATCCTGGCCAGGCACGGCATGAATGGCAGTCTGGACAAGCCGTGTGACGATCAGGCGCTGGAGGACTGCCTCGTCCGGTGGTGCCCCGCCTACCAACCGGCGCCCAACGCGCGCCGTGCCCGCGTCGACAGCCACGGGTGGGCATCAGCGAATCGGGATGCCGTCTCGGGCGGAGCTTCGCTGCTGCGACCGGGCGCCTGAACCCGGAATGGCGCGTCCGGCGTGGTCGTCTGCGGGTCTCTTGCGCAGTCGGGCCAGCCGCCAGCGCCCGGACAGCCGGGCGCCGCACCCAGGCTTCAGACTCGCCGGCACGTCTCGCCAAGGCCTGCCGCCCCCCAACACCTTGCCGCGGGCGCAATGTTCGCCGCCGAACAGACGTCATGGCTGCGAGAGCCTAAAACCGCCTTGTCGGGATGTCCGCCCGGCCCTCTCCTCAAGTTTTAACCCGGCTCGCGCAGTCGATGCAAGGATGTTGATTGGACCGATTCCATGACCATGACCGAACCCGCAGTGCCCCAGGAATTGAGCTTTCGAGGCTGGCTGGAAGCAGCTCGCCGATTGTTTTCACCACGCGCGCCTGCGGTCCAGTGCCCCGACACGAAGCGCGTGACCTCCGGGAGGCCGAGAACCACTGATGCGTCCCCCAGCATCACCCCAGCCCGATCCGCGGCCCGCTCGGCTGTGCGGCGACACTGCACCGCCTCCGATGCAGGCCCCATGCCCGCGGCTGCGCGCATCGAGCCGCAAGAAGACTGGGATCTGCTGTTTCAAGCGGTGCTCGAAACAGTCGCGCGGGTGGCGATGGAGCGACCTGCCCCCGATGGCGCGGCGCTGCAGTTGCAGGCGCCGGGCGAAGTACTCTGCGAGTGCATCGATGCGCTGGATCGATTGCGCAGGTCAGTGCCCCTGGTGCAGAACCAGCGGACGCCCAGACCCGCCACGAATGGCGCCAATCGCGGCCCGTGATCCTGGTTCACCACCGGCGGGCGAGGTCTGCCCGATAGCTCAAACATAAGTGCTTCGCCGCCCCAGAGCCACCGACAGCGATCTGCTGGCACTTGCTCGGCCCAACATAGAGCAACTCGCACCGCTGGACGTCGTATCAGCGTGAACGTCCAGCGTGGTCCGATGCAGCGCATGCGGCTCTGGCTGTCCAAATGGCAACTGTTGCTGCCAAAACGCCGAATGGACAGCTATTCGGCAGCATATTGACGCCTTCCGCTTGACGGGAGAGCTCAGCACACTCGGGTTCATAAAGACCACGAGCCTGCTGTATGCCCACGCAAACCTTTCCCACCACCACCTACCTCAGCGCGCCAGACATGGTTCGCCTGGTTCAGCGCAAAGGCCTGTCAGCCTGCGTGGCTGGCATCGCCGCGCGCATCGAGCAAGACTTCTTGCGTTGGCAGTGCTTCGACAAAAGCCCGCGCCTGGCCTGCCACTCGAAAGAGGGCGTGATCGAGCTGATGCCGATTGCAGATGCGTCGCGCTTTGCTTTCAAGGTGGTCAACGGTCACCCCGGCAACACGCTGATCGGTTTGCCCACGGTGATGGCCTTCGGCGTGCTCTGTGACGTGGACACCGGAGCACCGCGTTTGTTGTCGGAGCTAACCATCACCACCGCCATCCACACCGCCGCCATGTCGGCCGTGGCGGCGCGGCGGCTGGCCCGCCCAGACAGCCAGCGCATGGCGATCATCGGCAACGGCGCGCAGAGCGAGTTCCAGGCGCTGGCCTTTCGCGACCTGCTGGGCATCAAGGAGCTGACGCTGTTCGATGTCGACCCCGCCGCCAGCACCAAGCTGGCCGCCAACCTGCACGGCCAGGGCCTGCAGGTGCGCATCTGTGCCAGCACGGCCGAAGCGGTGCGCGGTGCCGACATCGTGACCACCCTCACGGCCGACAAGACCATGGCCACCATCATCACGCCCGAGATGGTGGAACCCGGCATGCATTTCAACGCAGTGGGCGGCGACTGCCCGGGCAAGACCGAGCTGCACCGTGGCGTGCTGGAAGTGGCCGATGTGTTTGTCGAGTACGAGCCGCAGACGCGCATAGAAGGCGACATCCAGCAGATGCCCGCCGAGTTTGCCGTCACCGAGCTCTGGCGCGTGCTGGCAGGCCTGGCTCCGGGGCGCACCAGCGCGCAGCAGGTGACGGTGTTCGATTCGGTGGGCTTTGCGCTGGAAGACTATTCGGCGCTGGTGTGGCTGGCCGACACGGCTGCAGAGCTGGGCATTGGCGATGTGGTGGAGCTGGTGGCGCAGTCGGCCGACCCGAAGAACTTGTTCGACGTCTTGAAGCTGAAGGCGCCCGCTGCTCCCGGCACGCTCCGGAACGCTCTTGCTCC
>JBBQMM010000530.1:0-3050 GCA_038328935.1 Burkholderiales bacterium | reverse complement strand
GACAGCAGCGGCCCGGCCTGGGGCGGCACCAGCGTGCGCAGCACCGCCAGGCGTTGCTCGTCGCTGAGGCCGCGCACCGGGTCGTCGGCGCTGTCCACGCACCACACCAGCGCGGCGCGGCGCAGGCCGTCAGCGCCGGTGGGCAACGGCAACAGCGCCACCGGGCCGTGGCGCGTGAAACGCTCGAAGGCCTGGCCGCGCACGTACTCGGGTCCGGCCTGCAGCTGCACCGAACCCACCCAGGCCGTTTGCCGGTAGTCGGCCACCACGGCCCGGCGCAGCTGCTGGCCGAACACGCCCCCTTCGGCCACCACCGCGGCGTCGAACGGCTCGACGATGCCAGCGTCGATCTGCACGCCTTCGGTGACGTTCCTGATGTCCAGCACCGGCGTGCCCATACGGGTGTGCAAGCGCTCCGGCTGCTGCTGCGCCAGCTGCAGCCAGGCCGCCTGCAGCGGCGCCAGCAGCGCGCCGTAGCCAAGCACGGCGCCGAGTTGCGGCACGCCCAGCTCCTGCGCACGCAGCCACAGCTCGGGAGCACCCCACGGTGTGTCGAGCGTGGGCGGCGCCTGCGACACATGGACCTGCAGAATGGGCTCGGCCGCAGCGGCCGGCCAGGCCTGCAGCCGCTGCAGAAACTGCACGCTGCCCAGCGACAGCGCCAACGTGCGTGCGTCGGTGCCCACGTCTTGATCCAGCGGCCGTGCATCGAAGACGGTGATGTGCGCGTGCGGCAGCTGACGCGCCGCATGCAGCGCCAGTGCCAGGCCCACCGGGCCGGCGCCCACCACGGCCAGACGCCAGAGGGTTGTGTTCACGCGGGGTCTGCTGAAGACATGTCCGCCGATGGTAGCCCGCGCGGCAGGCCGCGCCGACCGCAGGGTTGGCGGCGGGGCGCAGCGGCCCGGAAAACCCGATGCCCGATTGGGAGGGTTCCATGGTCCGGGGGGCTGCCCGCGCATCATGAAACTCAGCTTGGCAGTGGTCCACGGTCCGGGGCGCAGCCCCGCGTGATGAACTCAGCGGCTACGCCATCACCGCGGCGCTGCGCGCCGTGCACACCTGGCCCTCGGCTGTGACGCCGTCAAAAGACACGGGCACGCGCCACGGGTGCGCCTCGCGCGCCACCGTGTCGCGCAAGCGCTGCAGGTAGGGCACGGCCTGTTGCTGCAGCGCCTGTGCCACGGCGCCTGCATTCGGGTAGGCCGCCAACGCGTCCCACCACACGGCACGGCCGGCCAGAAAGCCGCTGGCGCCGGCACGACAGGCGTAGGTGATGGCATGTTCGAAGCTTTGTTGCGAACCACCGGCCGACAACATCACCCACGGTGTGCCCGCGCAGGCCTGGCCCATCTCGTCGTACAGCCGCTGCACGGCATCAGCGCCAGCGCTGCCGGGTGCGGGTAGCGTGGCCATCGGCAACGGGCTTTCCAGCTTGAAGAGATCGATGCCGTATGAAGCATGCGCAAAGTCGCGCACGCTGTCGATCACCAGGCGCGGCTGTTTGGCCGCGTCTTCGTCGTAGTTGGGAGCCGCTTTGGCGGCACCCCCCGGCCGCTGCCCAAACGGGTACACCAGCAGCTCGAAGACAAACGCGATGTCGTGCTCGGCGCAGGCCCGGCCCACCGTGCGCACCAGTTGCTGCTGGTGTTGCCGCACCTCGGCGCTGGCATCGGGCCGGTACCAGGCCAGCAGCTTGACGGCGTCGGCGCCCAGGCGGCGTATCTGCGCCACCGACCAGTGCGGGATCAGCCGCGACAGGCGGCCGTCCGGCCGGTCGTCGTAGCGGTGTTCTTCGAGTGTGATGACGAGACCGCGCGCCGGGTTCAGGTGCGGCGCGGCGGCGGGCAGGCCGAAGTCGGGGTCGACGAGCAGCGCGCTGGCGTGCGGAGCCAGCGCTTGCGCCAGCAAGGCCTTGACCTGCACGATGTCGTCGAAAGCCACCGCCTCGGGCGCGATGTCGCGCGCGCGAGCCACGCACTGCACGATGGGCGGGCGCTGGTCGATGGCCACCATCGAGAAGCACCCGTTGGCATCGGCCAGGCGGCGCAGGCCCCAATGCTTGCCGAAGCGCTGCAACGGCCACGAGGGAGGCGCAGCTGCAGGTGCAGGTGCAGCTGCAGGTGCAGGTGGGGCCGACGGGGAACCCGGTTCGAACGTCATCAGGGCACTCCTTGCAGCAAGCGCTGCAGATACGAATCCAGCTCCGCACGCACCGGCGCGCCCAGCACCGCGCCGGCACGTTGGCACTTCAAGGCGGCCGCAGCAGACGCAAACTGCAGCGCGGCTGCATCGGCCTGGCCTTCGGCCAGTGCAACGGCCAGCGCACCATGAAACACGTCACCCGCGGCCGTGGTGTCTTCAACTTGCGCCACGCTGCACGCAGCCATGCGCTGCAGCGGCCCACCCTGGCGTTGCCACAGCAGGCCGAATTCGCCTTGTGTGGCCACAGCCACGCGCGCGCCCGCGGCGAGCGCAGCAGCCAGGCCGCGCTCGGGCGTGCCGTCGCAGCAGGCCGCCAGACCCGGTGCGGAGAACACGGCCCAATCGGCCAGGCCCACCAGCCGCTGCAGGTCGGCGCGCGGCGCGGTGTCGGCATCCAGCACCGACAACAAACCTGCATGGCGGGCGTGGCGCAGCGCCGCCTCGGCCCAATGCACGCAGCGCGGGTCGACCAGCAGCGCCTGCGCGCCGCTCAGGTGCGCCCGCCAGCCCTCCTCACCGAGGTCTGGCGCGCGCACCAGGGCGTTGCCACGGTGGTTGACGATGAGCCGCTCGCCGCTGCCGTCCACGATGACCGTGGACACCGAACTCTGCGCGCCCGACACACGCAACAGGCCACTGGCGTCGACGCCTTCGCGCTTCAGGTGCGCTTCGAATTCACATGCGGCTTCGTCATCACCCACCGGCGACACCAGCGCCGCCTGTGCACCCAGGCGCGCGGCAGCGACCAGCGCATTGGCGGTCATGCCGCCCACCAGCCGCGCGTAGGTGCGTGCGGCGGTCTTGCGGCCGGGGGCCGGCGCAGCGTCGACCGTGAAATGGTGGTC
>JBBQMM010000529.1:0-3091 GCA_038328935.1 Burkholderiales bacterium | reverse complement strand
GGTGGTGACGCCGTGCTGGCGGCGCTGTACGCCAGCGCCTTGTGTCTGGTCTACCCCTCGCTCTACGAAGGCTTCGGCCTGCCGCCGCTGGAAGCGATGCACTGTGGCTGCCCGGTGGTCTGCAGCAACGGTGGCAGCCTGCCCGAGGTGACGGGCGAGGCCTGTGCCGACTTCGACCCGAATGACGCCGAAGCGATGCGCCAGGCCATTGAATCGGTGGCGCTGTCAGAAACGCGGCGCATCCACCTGCGGGCGCAGGGTCTAGCGCAGGCGCAACGCTTTTCCTGGGACCGCTGCGCCAGCGAAACACTGGCCGTCTACCGCGGTCTGGTGGCTTCAGATGCTGTTTCAACATGCGGAGCAACATGACATGCGCAAGGCCTTGATCTGCGGCATCACCGGCCAGGACGGCGCCTACCTGGCCCGCCTGTTGCTGGGCAAAGGGTATGAGGTCTGGGGCACCTCGCGTGACGCGCAGACCAGCAGCTTTGCCAACCTGCAGCAGCTGGGTCTGGCAGACCGCGTGCGCAAGCTGTCGATGGCGCCCAGCGACTTTCGCAGCGTGCTGGGGGCCATCGACAAGAGCAACCCCGACGAGATTTACAACCTGGCCGGGCAAACGTCGGTGGGCCTTTCGTTCGAGCAGCCGGCCGAGGCGCTGGAAAGCATCGCATCGTCGACGCTGAATCTGCTGGAAGTGATGCGCTTCCTGGCCCGACCGATACGCCTGTACAACGCCGGCTCCAGCGAATGCTTCGGCGACACCCAAGGCAAGGCGGCCAACGAACAGACGGCCTTTCAGCCGCGCAGCCCGTATGCGGTGGCCAAATCGACCGCGCATTGGCTGGTGGCCAACTACCGTGAAGCCTACGGCCTGTATGCCTGCACCGGTGTGCTCTTCAACCACGAATCGCCCCTGCGCCCGGCGCGTTTCGTTACGCGAAAGATCGTTGACGGTGCGCTGGACGTGGCCGAGGGCCGAGCCACCACACTGAGCCTGGGCACGCTGGACGTGTCACGCGACTGGGGTTGGAGCCCTGAGTACGTGGAAGCCATGTGGACCATGTTGCAGGCTGAGCGTGCCGACGACTACGTCATCGCCACCGGGAAGTCGTATTCCTTGCGCGACTTTGTACAGGCGGCATTCGGCGCCGTCGGGCTCGATTGGGAGCGCCATGTGGTGATCGACCCCGCGCTGGCGCGGCGAACCGAAATCACCTACAGCTGCGGCGACGCCAGCAAGGCCGAGCAGCGATTGGGCTGGCGGGCGCGCAACAGCATGCCGCAGGTGGTGCAGATGATGACGGCCGAGTTGCGTGCACGTCGCCAGGGCCCGGCTGCCGCGCCCGGATAATCCTGTGCATGCAAATACACCGCAACTTATTGCGAGCCCACCCTTGGGCTGAAGCGGGCATCGCGCTGACGATAGGCAACTTCGATGGTGTGCACCGCGGTCACCAGGCCATGCTCGCGCTGTTGACCAGCGAGGCCCGTCACCGCAGCCTGCCCAGCTGCGTGCTGAGCTTCGAGCCGCATCCGCGTGACTACTTCGCCGCCCGAGCTTCGGCTGCAGGCGCACCGGGCGGCCGCTCGGCCCCCGAGCGCGTGGCCACGCTGCGCGACAAACTTGCCGAACTGCAGCACTGCGGCATCCAGCATGTGGTGGTGGCGAGGTTTGACGAGCGCGTGGCATCGCTGCCGGCACAGGCCTTCATCGACCGGGTGCTGGTGGCTGGTCTGCATGCCCGTTATCTGCTGGTAGGCGACGATTTCCGCTTCGGCGCGCAGCGCACGGGCACGTACGCGATGCTGGATGAAGCCGGCGTGCAGCAGGGCTTTGACGTTGCGCGCATGAACAGTTATGAAGTGCACGGCCTGCGCGTCAGCAGCTCAGCGGTACGCCAGGCGTTGGCGGACGGCGAAATGGCGCGCGCTTCAGAACTGCTGGGCCGTCCCTACAGCATCAGCGGCCGCGTGACCCGAGGACGCCAGTTGGGGCGTGAGATCGGGTTTCGCACCTTGAACCTGCGCTTCGGCCACCCCCGCCCGGCCACCAGCGGCATCTTTGTCGTGCGGGTGCACGGCCTGGCGCCGCAATCCCTGCCCGGCGTGGCCAGTCTGGGCGTGCGCCCGACGGTTGAAGACGGCGGCCGCGTGCAGCTTGAGACGCACTGCCTGCAGTGGCCCGAGGGCCTGGGCCCGGAAGGTGGCTATGGCCGCTGCATCCGTGTCGATCTGCTGCACAAGCTGCATGACGAGCTGAAGTACGCGTCGCTGCAAGACCTGCGCGAGGGCATCGCACGCGACACCGAGGCGGCGCTGCAATGGCATGCAGCGGCGCTTTGATCGGCGGAATTAGAATCCCGGGCATGCTGCCACTCCCATCGCACCCCACGCACCTGCCACCGGAGCCCCGCGTGCACGCAGCCGTGTACCGCCAGTGCACGCGCGACCGAATTACACGCTCGCGTTGACGCCCTGGACGGCAGGCCGCTGTGCCTGGTCCGCCTGCACGCCAGCCGCAGCCCTGCGGCTTCCCCTGAACCCCACAGCCTGCGCGCGCGCAGCTGCTCTGCCAGACACCCAGGCTTGGTGCCAACTACCCACTGCGCCAGCCCGCGTCGGGCCAAAGACTTGCCATGAGCACCGAACCCACCACCGCGACCACACCCGACTACCGCAGCACCCTGAACCTGCCCGACACGCCGTTCCCGATGCGTGGCGACCTGTCCAAGCGCGAGCCCGGCTGGGTCAAGGCCTGGAACGACACCAGCGCCGTCAATGAAAGCGGCAACGGCGGCGGCCTGTACAAGCGCCTGCGCGACGCGCGCCACGGCGCGCCGCTGTTCGTGCTGCATGACGGCCCGCCGTATGCCAACGGCGCCATCCACATGGGCCACGCCGTCAACAAGGTGCTGAAGGACATGATCGTCAAGGCCCGGCAGCTGGCCGGCTTCGATGCGCACTACGTGCCGGGCTGGGACTGCCACGGCCTGCCGATCGAAAACGCGATCGAGAAACTGTTCGGCCGCAAGCTCAGCCGTGACGACATGCAGGCCAAGAGCCGGGCGTATGCCACCGAGCAGATCGC
>JBBQMM010000528.1:0-3118 GCA_038328935.1 Burkholderiales bacterium | reverse complement strand
GACATGGCCAGTCACATCATTGCGCGCAGGGGCGCCACACCGCACCGGCTGACCGAGCAAGCCGCCAAGCAGATGGTGCATGTGGTGGGCCGGGCCAAGTGGTTTCGTGACCACGGCTGACCGGTTGCGGTTGCGGCTTGGACGTTCGCCAGCGCACAGACTGCGAAGGCGCCACTGCCTATAACCGAGGCTGAGAACTGGCCCTTCACAGGCCGCACGCGGCGCACACGCCTGCGACCTACAAAACCATCTGAAAGACGTTCATGAAGCCAGTGGTCCCCTTTCGCAGCACCGTCGCCGCAGCGCCACGTGCAGCCTGCAGGCCACCGGCACCGATGGCGCGATTCGCCTCTGCGCTCATGGCGGCGGCGCAAGCCCCGGCGCCGCAGCACAGCGCGGTGGCACCTGGGGTGGCGCTGCCGGCACCGCCACCAGTGGTGCTGCGCCGTGTCAGCTACTCGGCCGAGCCGATGTTCGGCTTTGACGCTTCAGGCATGCGCCCTGAAGGGCAAGTCACGTTCGATGACTTTATCGCCAGGGGCGAAAGCGCGCCCATCACCACGCCGCAAACCTGCGAGGGCAAGACCAATCGAGCCGAATTGATCGCCTGCCTGCAACCCGACCGTCGCGTGGAGATCGCGGTCTCCGGCACGCGTTGACCACCCGGGGGTTTGCGATGGCTACGCATGCAAGCGCCTGGTCCGACCCAGGGCCCGTGGACGGGGCGGCAAGGTCGGTGAGAGCCGAAGCGGATGCTCGCGCGCCCGGAGGTCCGGGTGCGGGGCCGCAATGGAGCACGTCGTCATTCGGCCACAGCACCGATACCACGCCGATGGAATTGACTGCGCTGGGCCACCATCTGCAGCAGTGCCGAAGCGGCAACCGCCGCTTGCACGGCCTGCGCAGCGGTGCCCAGGCTGTGCACGGCTTTGTGGCGCCGCGCTTTGTGAGCACGCTGGCCGTGGTGCTGCTGCTGGGTGTGGGCGTGTTGTTGCTGTTGCAGTAGATGACGGCATGCGTTGGCCCAAGCCGCGTTGAGTTTCATGATGCGGGGCCACGCCCTGGATCATGAGACCCTGGCACATCAAGCATTTCGAGCCCACCCCGTCAGCACCCGAAAGCCGCCATGAAGGCCGCTGAACTGCGGCGTCTGGTGCCGCAGGCTTCACCGTCGCTCGTCACGTTGCTGGCCGGCGCCGACGGTGCCGTGTTGCCGCCCATACGCTCAGAAATCTTCGGCCCCGAGCGCTTTGCGCAGCACGGCTGCAGCCTGGCCCTGACGCACGCGGCGGCACGCCCATCGGCGCGTGAAGCCACCTTCTTCCCGCGCCTGCGCAGCAACGTCGCGACGCTGCGCCACGCGCACGCCTACATCGGTGCGCAAGCGGCCACCGGCTACGACATCAGCCCGGCGGCCGAATGGCTGCTGGACAATTTTCACCTCATCGAAGCGCAGCTCAAGGCGGTGCACGAAGGGCTGCCGCGCAGCTATTTCCGCACCTTGCCAGTGCTGCTGGCTGAACCGCTGGTGGGGCTGCCGCGGGTGTACGGCGTGGCTTGGGCTTTCGTGGCGCACACCGACAGCGCCTTCGACGATGAGCTGCTGGTGCACTATCTGCGGGCCTACCAGGGCACGCGTGAACTCAGCCTGGCCGAGCTGTGGGCGTTGCCCACCACGTTGCGCGTGGTGCTGGTGGAAAACCTGCGCCGCCTGGCCGAACGCCTGGCGGCGCAAAAGGCTGCGCGCGAGTTGGCCAACCTGTGCTGCAACCACATCGACAGCTTCCAACCCGCACAGCTGCAGCAGCTGCACCTCAGCCTGCAGGCGCGCGGCGTGGCGCCGGCGTTCCTGGCGCAAATTTGGCAAAGGCTGCAAGACCACGTGGCGAGCCCTGGCGCGCGGGCGTCGGCCGCTGTGCTGGCCTGGCTGCAGGCAGCGCTGCCCGACCCCGCCGCCACGCTGGCGCAACAAGGCGCTGACCAAACGGCTGACAACCTGAGCGTCAGCAATGCGGTCACCTCGCTGCGAGCCATCGGTGATGGCGACTGGGCCGATATCGTGGCGCGCACCAGCCCCGTCATGCAGCTGATGCTGGGTCTGCCGCTGTTTGCCGCCGAAGAAACCGGCACGCGCGACCAGACCCTGCACCGCATTGAACTTCTGGCGCGGCGCAGCGGCCGCAGCGAACATGAGGTGGTGCTGGAGCTGCTGCAGTTGATGCAGCCGCACGACGTCACCACCGTCGTGGCAGCTGGGGCAGCTGGGGCAGATGGGGCCGCTGCGGCGCTGCCGCTGCCAGGTCAGGCGCAGCCCCCCAAACGCACCTCACAGCCCATCAGACGCGCTACACAGCTGTCGGCAGGCGCCGCCGGCTCACCCGGCGCTGCGCAGCCACCGCACAGCACCGCGCGCCACTGGCTGATCGGGCCTGGCCGCCAGCAACTGACACGAAAGTTGGGCCTGCGCGACGGCGCCTGGCGCGCAGGGGCCTGGGCTGCGCCGCGTCTGGTTTTGCCGGTGTACGTGTTGTCGATGCTGGCGGCCGCGCTGGCCCTGGTGGCGGGCCTGGCCAGCCGCGCTGCGCCGGGCTGGGAGCTGCTGGCGGCGCTGTTGATGATGGGGCCCGCATCTGAAGCGGTGGTGGCGCTGGTGAACCGCCTGATCAGTGAATCGCTGCCGCCGCAACACCTGCCGCGGCTGGCATTGGCCACCGGCATACCGCCCGAACACCGCGTGCTGGTGGTGATGCCCGCCTTCCTGGGCAGCGCAGAAAACAACGCCGCCTTGTTGCACCGCCTGCGCCTGCACCAGCTGGCCAACCCCGAACCCCATGCGCAATTTGCATTGCTCACCGACTGGCCCGACGCGGCCACCGAGGAGGTGGACGGGGACGCGGCACGTCTGGCCGACATGTTGCAGCAACTGGAAGCGCTGAACGCACGCGTCCCGCCCGACCCGGCCCTGGCCGCTGCGGTGGGCGCGCCGCAGCGCTTCATCCTGCTGCACCGGCCGCGCCGCTACAGCATCAGCGAACAGGCCTGGATCGGCTGGGAACGCAAGCGCGGCAAGCTGGAACAGTTGATCGCTGCGCTGGCCGAGGGGGACGCTGACGGCGCC
>JBBQMM010000527.1:0-3143 GCA_038328935.1 Burkholderiales bacterium | reverse complement strand
AGCGGCCGACGAGATCGGCCTGGCGGTGATTGCCACCACCTTCACGTTGATAGCGGTGTTCCTGCCCACCGCCTTCATGGCCGGGGTGCCGGGCAAGTTCTTCGTGCAGTTTGGCTGGACGGCAGCGATCGCCGTCTTCTTCTCGCTCGTGGTGGCGCGCATGCTGACGCCGATGATGGCGGCCTATGTGCTGCGTCCACCCCGCTCAGCGCACCGTGAGCCCGGCTGGTTGACGCACTACCTGGTCTGGGCTCGTTGGTGTCTGAAGCACCGCGTGCTGACGCTGCTGGGCGCCGCGGCGTTCTTCGTCGGCTCCTTCATGCTCGTGCCTTACCTGGCCACCGGCTTCATCCCGCCCGACGACCTGAGCCAGACGCAGGTGACCGTCACGGTGCCCCCGGGCAGCAGCTATGCGCAGACCCTGGCCGCGGCAGAGCAGGCGCGCGAAATCGTGCAGAAGAACAGTCACGTCAAGCTCGTCTACACCGCCGTGGGTGCCGGCAACACCGGGGCCGACACCTTCTCGCCCGGTGCTGGCATGACCGATGCCACCAAGGCCACGCTGACCATCAACATGACGCCGCGGGGCGAGCGGTCCGGCATCTCCAAGCAGGCCATCGAGGGCCAGCTGCGCGAAGCCTTGCAAGTGCTGCCAGGGGCCCGCGTGAAGGTGGGCTTCGGTGCCAGCTCCGAGAAATACGTGCTCGCGCTGTCGGGCGACGACGGGGCCGTTCTGACCGCCCATGCAGCGCTGGTGGAACGCGAGATCCGCGGCCTGCCGGGCATCGGCGCGGTCACCTCCAGCTCCAGCCTGGTGCGCCCCGAGCTGATCGTGCGGCCCGACCCGGCGCGCGCCGCCGACATGGGTGTCACGGCGGCCGCCATTGCTGACACGCTGCGCATCGCCACCGCGGGCGACTATGACCAGGGCCTGGCCAAGTTCAATCTCAGCCAGCGCCAGGTGCCCATCGTGGTGCGCATGCCCGCCGCCGCGCGCGCCGACCTGGCGCTCATCGAACGACTGCCGGTACCGGGCAAGAACGGCCCTGTGATGCTGGGCCATGTGGCCACCGTATCCATCGACAGCGGCCCCGCCAGCATCGACCGCTATAACCGCAAGCGCAACGTCAATCTGGAGGTCGAGCTCAACGAGGTGCCGCTGGGCACCGTGAAAGAGGCGGTCGAGGCCTTGCCGAGCCTGAAGTCGCTGCCGGCGGGTGTGACGCAGGCCGAACTGGGTGACGCCGAATTCATGGGCGAGCTGTTTGCCAGTTTCGGCCTGGCCATGCTCACTGGCGTGCTGTGCATCTACATCGTGCTGGTGCTGTTGTTCAAGAACTTCGTGCAGCCGGTCACCATCCTGGGCGCACTGGTGCTGTCGGTGCCGGGCGCGTTTCTCGCGTTGTTCGTCACCGGCACGGCCTTGTCCATGCCCAGCATGATCGGACTCATCATGCTGATGGGCATTGCCACCAAGAACAGCATCCTGCTCGTGGACTATGTCATCCTGGCCCGTCGCGAGCACGGCCTGGGGCGCTGGGAGGCGGTGCTCGACGCGTGCCACAAACGCGCGCGGCCCATCGTCATGACCACCATCGCGATGGCCGCCGGCATGTTGCCCATCGCGGTGGGCTTCGGCACCGACCCGAGCTTCCGTGCGCCGATGGCCATCGTGGTCATTGGTGGCCTCATCACTTCCACGTTCCTGAGCCTGCTGGTGATTCCGGTGCTGTACACCTACGTCGATGACCTGATCGCGTTGCTGAAGCGGCGGCTCCACCGCAGCCCGCCAGCGACTGCAGCCGAGGCGCCAGCATGAAGCTGCTGCCGCTCAACCGGCGCCAATGTCTGCGATGGGGCAGTGCCGTTGCACTGGCCGCGGCGACGATCGGGGCCCGCGGCCAGCCGCAGAGCCCGGGCCCGGGCTCGGCTGCGGGCGGCGCTGGAGATGCGCAGGCGCTGCCCGACCCGCAGGAGTGGGACTGGCACGACCTGGCGCGCCAGCGTGCGGTTCCGGTGCGTTTGTACCTGCCGAGCCCGGCGCTTGCCACCGGCCCCGTGCCACTGGTGGTGTTCTCGCACGGTATTGGCGGCTCGCGCAGGGGCTACAGCTGGCTGGGTCGGCACTTCGCATCGCAGGGCATGGCGTGCATGCATCTGCAACACGTGGGCAGCGACCGCCAGTTGTGGTCGGGCAGCGTCTTCAGTCTGGTCGGTCGCCTGCAGTCTGCGGCGCAGGAGGCCGAGGCGCTGGCGCGTGTGCAAGACCTGCGCTTTGCGTTGGACACCCTGCTGTCGAGCCCGCTGGCGCAGCGCATCGATGCCCAGCGCATCATGGCCGCCGGCCATAGCTATGGTGCCAACACGGCGCTGTTGGCTGCCGGGGCGCGCGTGCGGCGTGCGGGCCAGCCACAGGGGCTGCTGGCTGATGACCGGTTGCGCGCAGCCATCATCATTTCAGCGCCGCCGTTTTACGGCCAGGGCGATCTGGCCGACATCCTGGCGGGTGTGCAGATACCCACGCTGCACGTCACGGCCACCGAAGACGTCATCCGCATCCCGGGCTACTTCAGCGGCCTGGAAGACCGCGAGGCGGTCTTCGAAGCCACCGCCAGCCAGCGCAAGTGGCTGGCGGTGTTTGAAGGTGGCAGCCACAGCATGTTCACCGACCGGCTGGGCGCCGGCGGCCTGGCCTTGAACCCGCGCGTCAAGGGCGCCACGCGCGAACTGGCCAGCGCTTTTGCGCGCGCCGTTTTTGAGGGTGACAGCCGTGATCTGGCGGCGTGGCCGCAGCGGCACCAGCAGATCCTGGCGCGCTTCAGCGGCTTTGCAGCGGTGGTTTAGGCCGCCCGACGCGACGGCTGGTCGGTAGCGCCTTGTGCCGCGTCGGCCCCGGCTCCGCTCTGACGACGGTCCTCGCCCACGAAGGGCAGTTGCTGTTCACGTCGGTCTACGGTTTCGACCAGAGACAGCTTGGGCATGCTGCTGGCCCAGACGGGTTTGCGCGAAACACTGACGACGGCTTCATAGAGCACGCCAAAAAAGATCACACAAACGGCGCTGAGTGCAACGAGGTAGACGATGGACAAGGAGATCTCCGTGGGAACGCAAGGGGGGACAGCAAGGGGGACGGACAGGGGGGA
>JBBQMM010000526.1:0-3173 GCA_038328935.1 Burkholderiales bacterium | reverse complement strand
GCGCGTGTCCCAGCGGAACTTCACACCCAGGGCCGCCGCCATCTCGGCCAGGCGGTTGCTGAACTTGAAGCAGTCGCCGGTCTCGTCACCCGGCAGGCGCAGCGCACCGACGAACTTCTCCTGCGTCAGCTTCAAGGCCGGTTCCACCTTGCAGAAGCCTTCGCGGTCCAGCACCTCGAAGGGCACCCCGTATTGCTTGAGCACCGCCACGTCGCCACCGATGCTGTCGAGTTGCTTTTGGGTGCGAAAGAGCTGCAGCGTGCCCAGCGCGCGGTCGTCGTAGCGGATACCGGTCTCGGCGCGCAACGCTTTCATGCAATCGCGGCTGTATTCGGCGATCGGCACCATGCGGCTCTTGTTCAGCGCGTAAGCCTTTTCGGTGCAATTGGCCAGCATCATCGCGCCCCAGCGCCACATGGCAGGGTCCAGCATCGGCCAGATGACCAACGGGCTGTGCTGCATCAGCATCCACTTGATGGCCTTGATGGGCACGCCTGGCCCGGCCCAGGGCGCGCTGTAGCCGGGGCTCACCTCTCCCGCATTGCCGAAGCTGGTCTCCAGCGCGGGGCCGCTCTGGCGGTCGACCAGTTCAACCTCGTGCCCGGCCTTGGCCAGGTAGTAGGCCGAAGCCACGCCGATCACACCGCCCCCGAGCACCAGGACTTTCATGCAACGCTCCTTGAAGCTGCCCACTGTAGCGACAAGGGCTGCGCACACCCTGCGGCTTTGTGTGCGGCGGCTGGCCGAAGATCACCAAACGCCGGGTCTTCAACCGCGGATAGTTCGGCGTTGATCGTCACCCGTCCCGGCGGTGGGCAGTGGGGGACAAACAGGGATGGGCGATGGGCGGGGGCGATAGCCAGTGCGGCCGGCACAGCTTGCGCGGCGGTTGCCGCAGCCTGCAGCATCGGCCACGCCGGCACGGCGATTCATTGGATACAGTCCTGCGCATGACCTCGCCGCCCGCCACCAACCACACCTTGTCGCTGAAACAGGTGCTGATCTGCGGCGCCGCCATCGTCACGCTCAGCATGGGCATCCGCCACGGCTTTGGCCTGTGGCTGCAGCCGATCACGATGGAGCGTGGCTGGACCCGTGAAACCTTTGCCTTTGCGATGGCGGTGCAGAACCTGGCCTGGGGCCTGTGCGGGCCGGTGGCCGGCGCTTTGGCCGACCGCTTTGGCGCCTACCGGGTGCTGCTGGTGGGGGCCGTGCTGTACGGCGCCGGGCTCGCCACGATGGCTGCAGCCACCACCGGCGCCGGCTTTCTGGGCGGAGCGGGGCTGTTGATCGGCATGGCGCAGTCGGGCACCACTTACGCGGTGGTTTACGGTGTGATTGCCCGCAACGTGGCGGCCGAAAGGCGGTCGTGGGCGATGGGCGTGACGGCTGCCGCCGGCTCGCTGGGCCAGTTCGCGATGATGCCGCTGGAGTTCTGGCTCATCAACAGCTTTGGCTGGCAGAACGCGCTGTTCATCCTGGCCTGCCTGGCACTGGCCATCGGGCCCTTGGCTTTCGGCCTGAAAGAACCCGCACGGGTGGCGTCCAGCGGGCCGCAGCAGAGCATGCGTGGCGCGTTGAAGGAAGCCTTCGGCTACCCCAGCTTTCTGCTGCTGACGGCGGGCTACTTCGTGTGTGGCTTTCAGGTCGTGTTCATAGGCGTGCACATGCCCAGCTATCTGAAGGACCACGGCTTGCAGCCCGGTGTGGCCACCATCGCGCTGGCACTGATCGGCCTGTTCAACGTCATCGGCACCTACAGCGCCGGTGTGCTGGGCCAGCGCGTGCCCAAGCGCACCATCCTGTCCACCATCTACGCGCTGCGCGCGATCGTGATCCTGGTCTTCATCACGGTGCCGCTGTCGCCAGCCAGCGTGTACGTCTTCTCTGCGCTGATGGGCTTGTTGTGGTTGTCCACCGTGCCGCCCACCAACGCCATCGTGGCGCAGATCTTTGGTGTGCAGTACATGGGCATGCTCAGCGGCTTCGTGTTCCTCAGCCACCAGATGGGCAGCTTCATGGGCGTGTGGCTGGGCGGGCGCCTGTACGACACCACCGGCAGCTACGACGTGGTGTGGTGGATCGCCATCGCGCTCGGCGTCTTTGCGGCCATCGTGAACCTGCCGGTGCGCGAGACAGCCATCGTCAGGACGGCCACGGCATGAAGCCACGCGGCCGCTCCATCGCGGCAGCCGCAGCGGCCGCGGCCGGCTTGCTGCTGGTGTTCTGGGCCTATCTCAACCCGCATCTGGCGGTTGAACTGGCCAACGCAATGTGGGCCTGCTTCTGATGGCTGGCGGCCTGCCCCATGCAGCCAACGCCGGCCCGCCATCGGCCTGGGTGCAACGGCACGCAGGGCTGCTGAAGCCCGGTGCCAGCGTGCTGGACGTGGCTTGCGGCAGCGGCCGCCACATGCACTGGCTGGCCGGCCTGGGCTGCCGCATGACCGGCGTCGACCGCGACGCGCAGGCACTGGCCGGACTGGTGGGCGTGGGTGAAATTGTGCGGGCGGACATCGAGGGCGGCCCATGGCCGTTTGCCGGGCGCCAGTTCGACGGCGTGGTGGTCACCAATTACCTGTGGCGAGCGCTGCTGCCCGTGTTGCGCCAGGCGCTGGCCCCGGGCGGCGTGCTGCTCTACGAGACCTTTGCCCACGGCCACCAGACCGTCGGCAGGCCTTCGCGGCCCGACTTCCTGCTGCAGCCGGGTGAACTGCTGCGCGCTTTCGGCGACCTTCGGGTGGTCGCCTATGAAGATGGCTTCGAGCCCGCCGGGCCGCGGTTCGTGCAGCGCCTGGCCGCCGTCAACGTGGTGGCCGACGCCGAGCCACCACCCCGGCACGAACTCGCACCGTGACGCGCACCTGGTCACTGGCAGGGCAAGCGCGCGGCAAGCGCGGCGCTGACCGCTAAAATGCTCTTTTTGCCCGAGCGCAGGAACCCTGTCCGCATGAACCCCATCACTGGCAGCATCGTCGCCCTGGTCACGCCGATGCTCGAAGACGGCAGCGTCGACTACGCTGGCCTGCGCCGCCTGATCGACTGGCACATCGCCGAAGGCACCGACTGCATCTGCGTGGTGGGCACCACGGGCGAATCGCCCACGGTGTCGATGGAAGAGAACTACGAAATCATCCGTGTTGCCGTGGCGCATGCCAAGGGGCGCGTGCCCAT
>JBBQMM010000525.1:0-3187 GCA_038328935.1 Burkholderiales bacterium | reverse complement strand
AGCTCGCTAACGATCATTTGGTGGGCGCCAGCCCGCGGGGCTGGGAGGATGTGTCGAACGTCCTCAAGTCCGCGGTGTCGGAACGCGCGCAGCGGCTCTTTGTGCAGGGCCGCATCGGTGCTGCCAACGCGGCGGAATTTTTCGGCGTGCTGCGCGAGACACAAGACGCTGTGGACGTCGTGCGGCTGCTGGCCGCCAGCCCCGGCGCGGCCACGCTGGCGCTGCTGCCGCGCACGCTGGACGGCCTGTACGGCATGCTCTACGGGCTGGTGGCCGCCACTGCCGAGGCGCCCACGCTGCTGCGCGCGCTGGCAGTGGTGGAGCAGTGGCCGGAAATTCGCGGCGCCACGCCGCTGCCGCTGCGCGAAGCGCAGACCCTGGCGATGGAGCTGCTGCTGCAACGTGCGCTGCAGCAAGGGCTGGAAGCGGCGCTCTTCGACAGCCCCGTGTACCGCCGCTACAGCGGCCAGCGGCGCCAGGACGGGCTGGATGGCTGAACCCGTGTCGACGGTTGGCGCTGTGGATGACGCTGTAGTTGAAGCGGTAGATGACGCGGTGGCTGAACCACATGCCCTGTGCACACACCGCGGCACGCGCGCGGTGCAGCGCATGGTGGAGCACGCGCCGTCCAGCGGTGGCTTGGCGCTGTGGGTGCACCACAAGGATCTGGCCGACGACGACGACGCAGCGCAGCCCGCCGCACCGGCGTGGACCGATGGGCTGACCGTCTACTACCGGCCCGCCTTTGCGCAGCTGCCGTTGCCGCAGCAGGCCGGCTGGGTGGCGCACGAGGTGCTGCATATCGCACTGCGGCACGCGCCGCGCTACCGGGCGCTGCAGGCGCGGCTGGGGCAGGCCGACCTGCAACTGTTCAACGTCTGCGCCGACGCCATCGTCAACAGCACGCTGGCGCACCTGGGCTGGCTGCAACTGCCGACGAACGCGGTACGGCTGGACGGGCTGCTGGCCAGCGTGCTGGGCCAGCCGCAGGACACCGAGGCGGCCTTGATGGCTTGGGACGTGGAGCGGCTGTATCTGGCGGTGGACGACCGGCGGCCCGAAGGGTCTGCTGGTGGCCAGCGCTCTTCGCTCGCTCAACGGGGTGGCGATGGTGGTGACGGGGCCAGCCAGGGCCAGGCCCAACGGAGCGACCTCGACCGCGACCGGGTCAACGGCAACGGCAACGGCCACGGCAGGAACAACGGCCACGACGGCAGCAGCGGCAGTAACGGCAACGACAACTACAACGACATCAGCAACAACAACGGCAACGACATCCACAACGACAACCACAACGACAACCACAACAACAACAACCGCAACGACAACGGTAGCCTCGGCGGCAATGGCAACAGGGCCAGCGAAAACAGGCTTTCGCGATCTGAAGGCGATCGCAAGACTGCTGCCGCCACCCCAGTCGCCCCACCACCCCCCCCGCCATGCCCCAGCGCCCGACGGCAAGACGGCCCCCGCGCCGCACGCACACGCGCACTGGCGCTTGCCGAAGCCGCCGACCTGCAGCCCGGCGCTGGCAGCAGCGGCGCGCCGGAAGACGAAGCCGAGGCCGCGCGCGAGTGGGGCGAACGCCTGCTGCGCGCGCATGCCGGTGACGGCGAACAGTCGATGCTGCGCACGCTGCTGGCCGACCTGCCGCGCCTGCGCACGCCTTGGGAACAGGCGCTGCGCACGCAGCTGGCGCGTGGCCTGACGCACCAGCCGGGGCTCTCGTGGTCGCGCCCCGCGCGCTCGTGGCTGGCCAACCAAGGGCGCACCGTCGGCGGCCGGCGCCTGCCCTGGGAGCCGGGCATCAGTGCCTCGCGCCCGGTGCCGCGGCTGGTGGTGGTGGTGGACGTGTCGGGCTCAATAGAGGCGCCGCTGCTGGAACGTTTTGCCAGCGAGATCGAAGCCATCTCGCGGCGGCTGGAAGCGGCATTGGTGCTGGTGGTGGGTGACGATCGCGTGCAGCTGGTGCAGACCTTCGAGCCCGGGCTCAGCAACCTCAGAAGCATCGGCTTTCACGGCGGCGGCGGCACCGATTTCACGCCGCTGCTGCAAGAAGCGCAGCGCCACCGGCCCGACATCACGGTGGTGTTGACCGACCTCGAAGGCCCGGCACGCTTTCGGCCGCGCTGCCCGGTGATCTGGGCTGTGCCCGACGCGTTCCGGCATGCCACGCCGCCGTTCGGCCGGCTGCTGGTGCTGCATTGATGGCGCAAGCATGCTGCGCCACAGTCGCCCCACAGGCGCAACACAGGCGCAACACAGGCGCACCACAGGCTCATCACGAGCGCACCACAGCCGCACCGCATCGCACGGCAGCCGCGCCGCCATCACCCGGCGCAGCCGCCAAGACGGCGCGATGATCGGGCACTGAACGACCCCCTGCACCCCGAGAAGAGCAACCCCCGATGAGCCTGCCCGCACTGACGCACCACGAGATCGTTCGCCTGGTTGAGCCCTTTGCGCGCCAGGGGCGCCTGGTCGACCTGGCGGCCAGCGACCGCAGCGCGCGCCGCATCGCTTTTCGGTCGCTGGACCTGCCCGCGGAAGCCCCTGATGCAGCCTGCGCACCAGGGGGCCCGTCCGGCGGCCTGTCCAGTGACCGGGCCGGCGGCTTGTTCAGCAGCTTGTCCGGCAGCCCGTCCTGCAGCCCGTCCGGCAAACAGTTCAGCGGCACACCTGCCTGCCGCGAATCCCTGGCGCTGGAATGCCGGGCCGACAACTACTTCATCCTGTTGCGCACGCTCACACCGGCCACCGGCCCGGCGGCCACCGTGTGTGCCACAGGGTCAGAGCCCGGCGACCTGCTGGCCCGCGTCAGCGCCGTGCCGGTGGCGCAGCTGTTCGGCGCCGGCCCGGGCTGGCGTGTGGCGCGCAGCTACGACACCCAGCTGCCCAGCGGCGTGCGCCGTCCACGGGCTGCCGCTGGCACGTCGCTGCCGCCGCTGGTGATGACACGCGCCGAATTGCAGGCCGGCGGCCTGACGCTGACGCTGGCCATCAAACTGCCCGGCCTGCGCACGGTACCGGCCGACCTGACGCTGTCGCTGCCGCTCGGCCCTGGGCCGGTGCCTGCGCTTCCCGAGGACCTGCTGGCCGTGCTGGGCTGGGACTGGGCGCGACTGGTGCGCGACAAACAGGGCTGGACCAGCAAGCTGCGCCTGCGTGGCGCGGTGCTGCGCCGCAG
>JBBQMM010000524.1:0-3202 GCA_038328935.1 Burkholderiales bacterium | reverse complement strand
GTCAAACCCCGCCGACTGTCCATACCCTCGGGCTACGTCGGCAGCCTGACCTGAACGGAGCTCGCCATGACACGGTTCACTCATCGCGACCGCGGCGGCAGGCGCCCCATCGCCCGCGACCTCCATCCGCTGGAAGTCGGCAACTACCGCATCGGCACGCCCGCCATCGAGGCCTTCTACGATCTCGTCAAGAGTTGCATGGACCACAAGATCACCGGCGCGCTGATCTACGGGCCTTCGCGGATCGGCAACACGCGCGCCATCGAGTACTTGCGCCTGGCGATGGCGCAGAACTTCGCCAAGGTCACGACCTATCACGTGCAGGCCGAGCACAAGCCCAAGCATGCCGAGGGGCCGTTTTTCACGAGCCTGCTTGAGGCCGTAGGCTGCCCCGAGCCGGACAAGGGCAGCAATCCGTCCAAGCGGCTGAAGCTGATCGGCCGGATCAAGGATGCCTGCGCACGCAATGGCAGCGGTGTGGCGGCGTTGTTCTTCGATGAGGCGCAACGCTACGGCGAGAACGAGTACGAGTGGCTGCGCGACGTGCACGACCACCTGGACCGCATCAACATCCGGCTGTTCACCATCCTCATCGGGCAGGAGGAACTGCATGCCGTGAAGACGGCGTTTCAGCAGGCTCGCAAGACGCAGATCGTGGCGCGCCTGATGGTCGAGGAGCTGCGGTTTCATGGGCTGCGCGACCCGGCGGACACGGCCACCTGCCTGGACCGCTACGACACGACCTGTTTTCCCCGCGGAACCGACTGCAGCTTCACGCGCTTCTTCATCCCCAACGCGGTGCGCTCGGGTTACCGGCTGGCGCACGACGCGCAGCTGCTGTGGAACGTCTTCGAGGAGGTACACAACAAGAACGGCCTGCCCGGTGATCTGGAGATCCCGATGGAGTCCTTTGCACGCGCAGTGGAGATCATGCTCAAGGGTTGCTGGGATGCCGACTCCCGGCATGAGCGGCCCGACCAGGCCCGCTGGGTTGCCGCCGTGAAGGCGTGTGGCTACGTTCAGGCTCGCTTGGCGGTGCGCAAGGAGATGGCACCGGCGACCGCGAGATCCCTGGAGGTCGCGTAGGCCGCCAGCCCGGCCGCCGGGCCCATCGTCATGCTGCCGATACTGACGTTCGACGAGGCGAGGCTGAGCCCGTCGCACGGCTACATCTTTGATAGCCGCTGGCTCCGCCCCCACGAGACTATTCTGGGCATCGCATGGAAGTTCGCACGCATGAACGCGCTACCGGGCCACATCGTGGCCAAGCAGCTTCTTGCGCTGCGAACGATCAACCCGTATGAAGGTATTCCGCCCACCGCCGGCCATGTTGCCGTCTCACTGAAAGCAACTGGGACATACCGCACGGCGAACTGCGCCGCTCACCTCGACCTGTAGGCAATCGCCGCTTTCGTCCAAGCCCTTTACGCGCTTGCCAACTGCCTTCTGCGGCAGCAACAGGCTCGGTATGACTGTCATAGCAACCTCAAATGTTGAACAAAGTCCTCAGATGGGGACTGAGGCACTGGAGTTCGAACTCGTTGCCACCAAATCAGCCATGGCCAGAGGTCGAAGCGTCACACAAAGTGCGGAAGAACCACTTTTCCTTCGGTCTACGTCAGGAGACGCCGGGCCCCTGCTTGCGGCGCAGTGCCGCCAGGCCCAGCAACGCTGGCAACACAACCGCCACGGTGCCGGGCTCGGGCACATTGTTCACACGCTGCAGAACCATCTCGTTGATGGTGCCGTAGATGTCCACATCGTCGTAGATCGCGTACGGGTCACCGCCGCGGTTTTGCTTGGCGTGGAACTCCATGTCTCGTGCGCAGCTCAGGCCAAGCGCAGCCCCGGCGCCGCCGGGGTCGCAGCCCCCTGCGTTGGTAAAGCCGGCCAGACTGGGCAGGCTGGTCGGAAAGCTGTCGTCACCCAAGCTGCTGAGCAAGAACGACAGCAGCACCATGCCGGTTTCGACGTACTCATAGCCGGCGTTGTTGGCAAGCTGGCCGTAAGCCGTCCAGACGTCGTACTGCGGCGACCCGGCCACGCTAATGTCGTTGCCGACTTCGGCATGGTTGTAAGGCAACGCCAGGTTCTGCTCGAAGCGCCGCGCCTGGCCGTTGGCGTCTAGACCGAAGTCCACATAGAAGAGGCTGTTGCCGCCGCTGAACACGGCCTGGTTGGACGCCGCCACCGTGTCGGGCGTGGCCAGGTCGAACCTGAAACCACCGGTGAACTGTGCGCCGACCGACGGCACGCCGCCGGAACCGAAGAAGTCCACCAGCCGGCTGCCGCTGACTGACGTCAGCGTGCCGGCGTAGTTGATCTGCACGCTAGAGGCCGCGGCGGGCAGGCTGCTGCCGAGTGCCGACGCCACCGCCAGTGCGGCGGCCACGCGGCGCGCCATGCGCGCAGGGCGACTGCGCAAACGGCTACTGAAAGGGCTGGCAAGGTTTTTCATTTCGATGTCCTGTCGGTGTGTGGATGGGCTACGGCGGACTGTGGAGTCGGCCGCCGCGGCTGTCGTCACCGACCGGTCAGCATCCGGTCACGGCGCAAGCGCGGCCGCGCGGTCACGGATCGGTCAGCAGCGGATCACTGCGGCGCCGTGACGGCGCCCAGCACCCGGCGGCCGCGGTCAGCCGCAGAAGGCCAAGCCGAGTGCGGCGTCATCGCCCAGCGCAGCGCCGTCGTCCAGCAGCGGCTGCAACGCGGGACCAGGCAGCAGGCCACGCAGCCGGCTGCGGCAGCGTGACTGCAGGCCGGCGAAGTACGGCCCTGATCGCTCGCCCTGGCGGGCGACCAAGGCTTCGGCCCAGCCGAGCACGCGCGCCGCGTCTTCGGCCTGCCGCCGCGCCAACGCCGCGAACGGCAGCGCCAACGCCATCGACCACAGCGTGTTGTCAGCACGCAGCAGCGCGATGGCCTCGCGCGCAACTTCCAGCGTCGTGCGCCCGCTGTCGTGTTCGAGCCGCATGCAGGCGCGAAGCGCGACGACCATAGGCTGCTGGCGCAACTGACCGCTAGCGCGCACCTCGCGCACGGTGGCGTCCAGCAGCGCGATGGCAGCCGCCGGTTGCCCGCGGTCGTGCTCGGCCAACGCCAGCGCATGGCGAGCGGCCCACACGCCCTGGTCGTCGCCCAGTTGCTGCAGCAGCGTGATCTCGTCGACGCAGAAGTCGCGGTAGCGTTGCCCGTTGCCGGC
>JBBQMM010000523.1:0-3227 GCA_038328935.1 Burkholderiales bacterium | reverse complement strand
CCCGCTGGCCCGCCTTGCCGCCCGCTGCGTGCACAGCCCTGGCCGGCCTGCAGCGCTTGGCAATGGGCCTGCTGTGGGCGGGCTTGTGGGCCGCGGCCGGGGCCGTGCTGCTGGCAACGCCACCGCTGCGTGCCTGGGACGCTCAGCAGATGCGCGCTGCCGCGCAGCGCATGGGCCCGGGCGCGGTGGCGGCTCTGGTGCCGCTGCACAACATGCTGAACGAAGCGCGCGGCCAGGACGACGAAGCCCGGCTGCTGGCGGTGAACCAGTTCTACAACCTGCGCATCGACTTCAAGTCCGACCTCGAGGTCTGGGGCCAGGAAGACTACTGGGCCACGCCGCTGCAGTCGCTGGCCGCCGGCCGTGGCGACTGCGAAGACTACGTGATCGCGAAGTACACCACGTTGTTGGCGATGGGCATGCCCCGCACGCGCCTGCGCCTGGTGTACGTTCGGGCACGCATGAGCGACGCACCGGCCCCGGTGGCGCACATGGTGCTGGCGTACTACGCCACACCCACTGCCGAGCCGCTGATTCTGGACAACCTGCGCGCCGACGTCTTGCCGGCCTCTCAGCGCGCCGACCTCACACCCGTGTTCAGTTTCAACAGCGAAGGCCTGTGGCAGGGCGTGGGCCATGCCACCGCCGGCGACCCCATGGCCCGGCTCTCGCGCTGGCGCGACACCTGGCAACGCATACAGCAAGAAGGTTTTCTATGAAGCGCAACCCGTCTCCACGCATCACGAAAGGGCAGCCATGACTCTCACCCGCCGCATGGCGTTGTTCATAGCCTGCATGTTGCTGCTGGCCCTGGGGGGCGCGCTGGTGATCCACACACTGGCCGCGCGCGACGCGCTGCAGCAGCAGCAGGACGTGCGCAACCGCGACGCCGCAGCGGCGCTGGCGCTGGCGCTGTCGCAGCAGCAAGGCGATGCGCAGGCGCTGAAGGCCGTGGCCACCGCGCAATTCGATCTGGGACATTACCGGCGCATCCGCCTGGTGGCAGGCGATGGCAGCACCGTTTTCGACCTCGAACAGGCCACGCCGAGCCCGCGCCGACCCGAATGGTTCGGGCAGCTGTTGCCGATGGCCGCCGCCGACGGCAGCGCGCTCGTCACCGCCGGCTGGCGTGAACTGGGCACCCTCAGCGTGGCCGCGCACACCGCGTGGGCGCAGGAATCGCTGTGGAACGCGAGCGTGCAAAGCGCCACACTGCTGGCCGGCCTGGCGCTGCTGGCCGCCGTGCTCACGGCCTGGATGCTGCGGGCCTGGCACCGGCCGCTGCAGGCCACCGTGCTGCAGGCGCAGGCGCTGGCACGCGGCCAGTTCATCGAAGCCCGGCTGCCCAAGCTGCCCGAGTTGCAAGAGCTGACACGCAGCATGAACACCACTGTGCGCCGCCTGCGCGAAAGCTTCGCCGGCCAGGCCGAACAGGTGGCCTACCTGCAGCGCCAGGCGCAGCTCGACGCGCTGACCGGCCTGCCACTGCGCCAGCAATTCATCGAGTTCATGGACCGCCGACTGGCCCACCACGACGGCATGGGCCTGTTGATGGTGCGCGTGACGCCGCTGGAGCAGATCAACGACCTGCACGGCCGCGACGCCGCCGACAACGTGCTGCGCCAGGTGGGTCTGGTGCTGGCGCGTTATGCACGCTCTGAACCCGACAGCTTTGCCGGCCGCCTGACCGGGCCCGACCTGGCCTTGCTGCTGCCGATGGCCGGCATGGCGGCCGACGTGGCGCCGCCACTGCTGCGCGCGCTGCGCGATGCCTTGCAGCCGCTGGCCGTGGGCGCGCAGGTGTGCGTGGCCGCCAGCGACGGCGTGCTCGCCACCAGTGCCGACGGTGCGCTGGCCGTTGCATCACCCGGCTTGGCGCTGGCCGAAGCGGCCGGCGGCCTGCATGTGGCCCAGCCCGACCTGGCCGGCTCCGCGATGGCCAACCTGGCCGCGTGGCAGGCGCAGATAGGCAGCGCACTGGCCGAGCAACGCACGCATCTGGGCGAGTACCCGGTGCTCGACCCGCAGGGCCAGCTGATCCACCTGGAATGCCCGTTGCGCCTGCAGCTGGACCCGGACGGCGCTTTCCAGCCCGCCGCCAAGTGGCTGCCGCTGGCGCGACGCTGCGGTTTGTCGCCGCAGGTGGACCTGTCGGCCATCGGCCTGGCGCTGAAGGCCATCGCGCTGGACATGCGGCCGCGCGCGGTCAACGTCGAGCTGGCTTCGCTGGCCTCGCCCGGCTTTGTCGACGAAGTCAGCCAGCGCCTGGCGGCGCACCCGCAGGCGGCCAGCAGGCTGTGGGTGGAATGGGTCGAGACCAGCTCGCGGGGCGACTGGCACGCCGCGGGCGAGGCCACGCAGCACTGGCGCCGCCACGGCGTGCACATCGGTGTGGAACACGCTGGCGGTGCGCCCGAACAGCTGGCACGTTTGCGCGACCTGGGGCTGGACTACGTGAAGGTGGACGCCCGCCACCTGCGTGGCGCCGCTCTCGACCCCCGCGTGCGCGCCTATGCGCTGAGCCTGTCGGGCCTCATCCGGCTGCTGGGATTGAAGGCGCTGGCAGAAGGCGTCGACAGCAGTGAAGACCTGGCCACGCTGTGGCAGCTGGGTTTCGACGGCGCCACCGGCACGGCGCTGCGCTCGGTGCACACCCCCATGGCTGGCAAGACCGTTGCACGGGCCGCCACTTTGGCAAGGCCGCCAGAGACCAGCACGCATCCACTGTAGCCACCGCGGCGGAGCCGGCCGGCGCGGCTTGTTGCAGCCGTCGGCTCCATCACACGGGCTTTGCCGGGGCCAGGCAGCCGGGGCAGACCATGCCTGCTGGCGTATGGTTCACGGTCGGTCCATCAGACGGCCCGCGCCCTTGCACACGGGGCCGGTCAGCTGCATTCACAGCCGCGTGCTGTCGCAAGGCCGGCATTGCACCCTCACCCCAGCCCTCTCCCTGCGAGGGAGAGGGAGCAACAGCCCGGCCGCGACGCCAGTGTGCAGGCCCTTTTGTTCTGCACCCTCTCCCTTTCAAGGAGAGAGTCGGGGGCGAAGCGGCGTTTCGAGCTGCATGCGGCACAGGCCCTTTTGTCCTGCTCGCTCTCCCTTTCAGGGAGAGGGTTGGGGTGAGGGTGAATGCCCTGAGAGCATCCAAGGCCCCTGTCGGCGCCCGGCGTTCGCGGAGAAAAAAGGGCGTCACGGCCGGGCCTTTGCTCCCTCTCCCTTCCAGGGAG
>JBBQMM010000522.1:0-3264 GCA_038328935.1 Burkholderiales bacterium | reverse complement strand
CTGGAAGCTGCGCGCCAGGCCGCGGCGGTTGATCTCGTAGGGCGTCAAGCCATCGAGCTTGCTGCCATTGAGCAAGATGTCGCCCGAGGTGCTGCCGAAGCGCCCGCTGATCAGGTTGAAAAGCGTGCTCTTGCCGGCGCCGTTGGGGCCGATCACGGCCACCCGTTCTCCGGCCCTCACCTGCAGGCTCGCGCCGCGGATGATTTCAGTCTTGCCGAAACTCTTGCGCACGTCGCGCAGTTCCAGCGCAAATTCAGGGTCGGCTGCGCTCATGTGGCAGCCTCGCGCTTCTTGATTTCGCGCTCGATCGATTCCTGCGTCTGGCCCCACTCCTTGAGGAAGTGCCGCCGCGCCACTTCAAACAAAACCAAGCCCACCAGCAGCACGAAACAGGCCCCGAACCAACTGTCAAAACCCTTGGCGTTCAGGGTGGCGCCCATGAACTTCATGTTCGGCCCCAGCGCTTCGTTGAGTTGCAGGTGGTACACCATCTCGATCATCACCGCCGCGCCCAGCAGCACCGTGGCCGCGGTGCCGGCCAGGGCCAGGTACGACCCCAGCAGCGGCCGCAACTTGCCAAACGATGCGACGCGAAGGTTCATCATGATGAGGCTGCTGATGCCACCCGGGGCATACATCACCATGAACGTGAAGACCAGGCCCAGGTACAACAGCCAGGCCTGCGTCAACTCGCTCAAGAGCACCAGCGCCAGCACCAGCAGCACGGCGCCGATGATGGGGCCGAAGAAGAAGAGCGCGCCGCCCAGAAAGGTGAACAGCAGGTAAGCCCCCGAGCGCTGCGCACCCACCACTTCCGCTGTCACGATCTCGAAATTCAATGCCGCCAGACCACCTGCTATGCCCATGAAAAAGCCACTTGCGATGAAAGCGAAGTAGCGCACGTACTGGGTGTTGTAGCCGATGAACTCCACGCGCTCGGGGTTGTCGCGCACGGCGTTGAGCATGCGACCCAGCGGCGTGCGCGTGAACGCGAACATCAACACCGTGCTGATGAAGGTGTAGATCGCGATCAGGTAGTAGAGCTGGATCTGGGGCCCGAAGGTGATGCCCAGGAAAGCCTCACCCTGCACGCGGTTGGCGTTGATGCCGCCTTCGCCGCCGAAGAAACCCGGGAACATCAGCGCCATCGCAGCCACCAGTTCACCCACGCCGAGCGTGATCATGGCGAACGGCGTGCCCGCCTTCTTCGTCGTGACATAGCCCAGCAGCAGCGCGAACAGCCCGCCGAAGCATCCCGCCACCAGCGGCACCAGGCTCACCGGCAACACGATCTGGCCGTTGCTGGCCATGTTCAGCGCATGGATGGCGAAAAAAGAGCCCAGGCCTGAGTAAACCGCGTGGCCGAAGCTGAGCATGCCGCCCTGCCCCAGCAACATGTTGAAGGCCAGGCAGGCGATGATGGCGATGCCCATCTGCGACAGCATGGTCAGCGACAGGCTGCTCTTCCAAAGCAGCGGTGCCGCGATCATCACCAGGGCGTAACCGCCCCAGATCAACCAGCGGCCGACGTTGTACGGTTTGAAGTGATAGACCGATGCGGCGTTTCGGGGGCTGTTCATGTCAGCTCTCCAGGCCGGGCTGCGGCCAGAGGCCGCAACTCTTCGTCAGGCATTCGCCAAGACGCAGGTCTTGTCTCATGTCCATCCTCAGCCCTCCCGCGTACCGAACAAGCCCTTGGGCCTGAAGATCAGGATCAGCACCAGCAGCAGATACGGCAGTATCGCGGCCACCTGGCTCATCTTCACGCTCCAGACCACGTAGCCAAAGGAGTCGGGCGTGACCGCCAGGCCGACCGCCTTGAAGAGGTCGGCCAAAGAACTGTCGCTGCCGACGGCAAAGCTGTCGATCACACCGAGCCCCACACTGGCGACAAAAGCACCTGCCAGCGAACCCATGCCGCCGATGACGATGACGGCAAAGACCACCGCGCCCACGGCCAGTGCCATCGAGGGCTCGGTGACGCGCAGTGCACCACCGATCACGCCTGCAACGGCGGCCAGTGCCGTGCCGCCACCAAACACCAGCATGAAGACGCGGGGCACGTTATGACCCAGGGATTCGACCGCGTCGGGGTGCGTCAGGGCGGCCTGGATGACGAGGCCAATGCGTGTGCGCGTCAACAGCAGCCAGACGGCCACCAGCATCAACACCGCCACGCCCATGCCGAACGCGCGAAAGGCCGGGAACTGCGTGCAGATGGCCCCAGCCACCGTCTTGCACAGCTCGGGCGGTGAGCCCCAGCCGAACTGCAGCGCGTCAGGCAGCTGAATCACCGTGAACAGCGGGCCGCGCAGCGATTCCGGTGGCTGGAAGTTCAACGCCTGACGTCCCCAGATCAGGCCCACCAGTTCGAGGATCAGGTAGCTCAGACCAAAGGTGATCAGCAATTCAGGCACATGCCCGAACTTGTGCACCCGGCGCAGCGCAAAGCGCTCGAAAGCGGCGCCCATCAGCCCCACCACTGGTGGCGCCAGCAGCAGGCCCCACCAGAAGCCCAACGCCTGCGTGATGGTGTAAGCCACGTAGGCGCCCAGCATGTAGAAACTGGCGTGCGCAAAGTTCAGCACACCCATCATGCTGAAAATGAGCGTCAGCCCCGATGCCAGCATGAACAGCAGCAAGCCGACCGACAGGCCGTTGAGGAGCGAGATCAGGAAGTATGAAACGTCCATCGGTGCATGGCGCCAGTGACGGGACTGATTGACGTGAAAACAGCGCGGTGCCGGTCAAGCCGGCAGCCGCGCTGCCCTTTTGCATGGAAGTCTCCCGGATCAGGGCAGCTTCATCTGGCACGAAGTGGGCGTGCTCGACACGTAGGAAGGCATGGCACGCACTTCCTGGAAATTGAAGCCCGTGTTCTCGACGCTGTACTTGTTCTTCGCATCGGCCTTGCGCCACTCGGTGATGTACAGCGGTTGCTGCAGCTGGTGGTCGCTCTTGCGCATTTCGAGTTCACCGGTCAAACCCTGGAACTTGATGCCGCTCATCGCCTTGGCCACGGCCACGGGCTCTGTGGTCTTGGCCTTCGCCATACCGGCCGACAGCAGCGCCAGGCCTGAGTAGGTCTGCAACGTGTACCAGTCGTCGTTGAATCTGGCCTTGTAGGCGTCTTGCAGGCGGGCCGCCGTGCCCGGCAGCGAGTTGTGGCCGATGGCCACCACGCGCACCTTGCCACCCACGCCCGCAGCCTTGGCCGTGGGCACGCCACTGGTGACGGCGTAGTTGGTGTAGAAGTTGGCGTTC
>JBBQMM010000521.1:0-3268 GCA_038328935.1 Burkholderiales bacterium | reverse complement strand
GCCACTGAAAACGGCTACGGCAAACGCACCAGCATCACCGAATACACCCGCCATGGCCGTGGCACCAAAGGCATGATTGCCATCCAGCAAAGCGAGCGCAACGGCCGCGTCGTGGCTGCCACGCTGGTGCGGCCGACGGATGAAATCATGCTCATCACCGACAAGGGTGTGCTGGTGCGCACGCGGGTCTCGGAGATACGGGAACTCGGCCGCGCCACGCAGGGCGTGACGCTGATCGCACTGGACAATGGCACCAAGCTGTCCGGGCTGCAACGCATTGTTGAAAACGACGCACCCACGGCTGAGGCCGAGGCTGACGACCCAACCGCTGGCGATGCCGGCACCGAAGGATGATGATGTTCAAGCTGGTATTGACCGCTACCGCCCTGGCCGCAGCCCTGACCGCCGCGCCCGCTGCCCTGGCCCAGACCAGTGGCACGTCCAGCCCGGCCAAAAAAGAACTGGTGCAAAAAGCCCTGCAGCTGCAATCGGCCGGCCTCGAGTCGATCGGCACGCAGCTGGCGGCGCAAACGGCGCAGCAAGTGATGGGCGCTGTCGGCCAGGCGCTGGGCCGTGTGCCCGCCGAGAAGCGCGAGTTGCTGGCCACCGAATTACAGGCCGATGTGAAGAAGTTCTACGACGAAATCTCGCCCACGCTGCGTACCAACGCACTGAAGCTGGGCCCGTCGACCTTCGGCGCTGCGATGGAAGACAAGCTCAATGAAGACGAGCTGAAGACGCTGGTGGCCTGGCTGGAGTCGCCCGTCAGCCGCAAGTACCAGCAGCTGACGGCGGAAGTGCAGCAGGCGCTGGCGCAGAAGCTGGTGGCCGATTCGCGGCCCGCCATCGACCCCAAGCTGAAAGCGCTTGAGCAGACCATCAGCCGCCGCCTGGGCCCGG
The DNA here is from genome assembly GCA_038328935.1 of Burkholderiales bacterium. Classification (GTDB taxonomy): domain Bacteria; phylum Pseudomonadota; class Gammaproteobacteria; order Burkholderiales; family Burkholderiaceae_C; genus Rubrivivax. The sequence continues at coordinate 2,368 of JBBQMM010000521.1, read as the reverse complement.
CCGCTGGAGCGGCGCCCGCGTCGGGCACCAAGAAGTAAGTTCAGCATGCCCCAGCCCACCGATGCAGCCAGCACCGGCAGCGCTTCGCCTGTCGCGGTGGCGCCCGAACTGCTGGCCTTGCGCACGCAGATCGACACCGTGGACCGCGAGTTGCTGGCGCTGCTGAATTGCCGCGCGGGTTTGGCGCTGCAGGTGGGTGAATTGAAGAAACACCAGGGCTCGCCGGTGTTCAGGCCGGAGCGTGAAGCGCAGGTGATCGACGGCCTGAAGGCGGTCAATCCGGGCCCGCTGCAGAGCACCAGCGTGGCGCCCATCTGGCGCGAGATCATGTCGGCCTGCCGTGCGCTGGAAACGCCCACCCGGGTGGCCTATCTGGGGCCGGCGGGCACCTTCAGTGAAGAAGCGGCGCTGTCGTACTTCGGCTCGTCCATCGTGCGCGTGCTGTGCGCCAGCGTCGACGAGGTGTTCCAGATGACCACCGCGGGCGCTGCAGACTTCGGCGTGGTGCCGGTCGAGAACTCCAACGAAGGTGTGGTCACGCGCACGCTGGACATCTTTCTGACGACGCCGCTGTTCGTGATCGGCGAGACCAGCCTGCTCGTCAAGCACAACCTGCTGCGCAGCGAAGACGCGCTGGCCGGCATCGAGGCCGTGTGCGCGCACCCGCAGGCGCTGGCGCAGTGCCACAACTGGCTCAGCAATCACTTGCCGCAGGTGGAGCGGCGGCCGGTTGCCAGCAACGCCGAAGGTGCGCGTCTGGCCGCACTGGACCACCGCCTGGCCGCCATCGCCGGCGCCCGTGCCGCCACCGAGTACGGCCTGCATGTGCTGGCGCCCGCGATCCAGGACGACGCACACAACCGCACGCGCTTTGCCATCGTCACGCACCCTGAACGCCAGCCCGGCCCGAAGGCGTCGGGCCATGACTGCACCAGCCTGGTGGTGTCGGTGACGAACCGGCCCGGCGCGGTGCACGACCTGCTGGTGCCGTTGAAGCAGCACGGCGTTTCGATGTCTCGTTTCGAGTCGCGGCCGGCGCGCTCGGGCCAATGGGAGTACTACTTCTACATCGATCTGCAGGGCCATCCCGACCAAGCGCACGTGGCTGCTGCGTTGCGCGAGTTGCGCACCGTTTGCGCCTATTTCAAGGTGCTGGGCAGTTACCCGATCGACGTTCACTGACCGCCGGGGCCGCCTGCACATGTTCACTCAGTTGGGTCTGATCGGCTGCGGTCTGATGGGCGGCAGTTTTGCGCTGGCGCTGAAGCGCGCCGGACTCGTGCAGCGTGTGGTGGGCTACAGCAAATCGCCTTCCACCACCGAGCGCGCCCGCCAGCTGGGCATCATCGACGTCGCCGCCGAGTCGGCGCTGCTGGCCGTGGCGGGCTCGGACCTCGTGCTGGTGGCCGTGCCCGTTGCAGCCACCGAGAACACGTTGAAGTCCATTCGCGGGCTGATCGAGCCAGGCATGCTGGTGATGGACGTGGGAAGCACCAAACGCGACGTGGTGGATGCCGCCCGCCGCGCGCTGCGCGAGAAGGTGGGACACTTCGTGCCGGCGCACCCGATCGCGGGCAAGGAAGATTCGGGCATCGAACACGCCGACGCCAGCCTGTATGCCGGCCGGCAAGTCATCCTGACGCCGCTGCCGCAGTCAGAAGCCGCGCTGGTACAGAAGGCCACCGACTTGTGGAGCGGGCTCGGCTCGCAAGTGCTGATCATGAGCCCCGAGAACCACGACGCGGCCTTTGCTGCCGTCAGCCACCTGCCCCACCTGCTGGCCTTTGCCTTCTTCAGCGCGGTGGTGAACCAGCCGGCGGGGCAGGACTTCCTGTCCTTGGCAGGCCCGGGCTTTCGCGACTTTACTCGCATCGCGGCGAGCAACCCCGAAATCTGGCGCGACATCCTGGTGGCCAACCGGGAAGAGGTGCTGAAGCAGGCGCAGCGCTTCCGGCATGCACTGGGCGCACTCGAACACGTGATGCGCGAGGGCAACGCCGACGCGCTGGAAGATTTGATTCGCACCGCGGCCGAGGGCCGCGCCGCCTGGCAGATGGGCGCCATGCGGGCGCCGGGTGCCACCAAAGCCTGACCACGACACCCCCCCGTTGCGCCCGTTGCGCCCGTTGCGCGGCGGACTGGCTTAGATCAGGCGTACGGCAGCCGCCAAGGAGCCGCCAAGGAGCCACACAAGAGCCGCACAAGAGCCGCACAGCAGGCGCAACCACGGCGCAACCGCGGCGCACCACAGCGCCAGATCATCTTTTTTCGCCCGACACATGTTCGACATTCCCTTCCTCGACCTGCCCCCCCTGGACGCTGCATCAGGCACCGTGCAGTTGCCGGGCTCCAAGAGCATCTCCAACCG
>JBBQMM010000520.1:0-3288 GCA_038328935.1 Burkholderiales bacterium | reverse complement strand
CTGCCGGCCGGCGTGAATGTGGCGTGGTCGTTTGAAGCCAGCGGCCCGACCGACTTCAACATCCACTACCACGTGGGCAAAGAGGTGGTGTTCCCGGCAAAGATGGCGCAGGTCGCGCGTGGACAGGACAGTTTGCGAGTCAAGGTCGAGCAGGATTACTGCTGGATGTGGAGCAACAAGACTGCGCAGCCTGTGGTCCTGAAAGCCAGCTTTCAGCGCTGATGGTTGTCTCGCGGCCCGGACGGCGCAGCAGGTGCACGTCCGGACATCGCATCGGCTGCAGTCCAGCCCTCACCTTTAACGCCCGCAGCCGGGGCGGTCTGTGCACCACGCCTCCAGCGTTCAACCCCACGAACCATGCGAGCGGCCCGCGGGGTGCATTCGGCCTGGCCAGCCTGACGAACATGAACGCGGCGTACTTCTACGAACTCCGCCGGGGCTACAGCATGCCGCTTCAGTTCGGCACGTTGATCACGTTGGCCGCGCTGATGTCGATGCGGTCGCCCGCTGCCGGGGCTGCCACGAACGACGGCACCTGCGCCGCCGTCAGCGCCGGTGCCGCACCCGGCGTGCCGCCGCGCGGCGTGGTGCGCACCACCTGGCTCGGCGGCAGTGCGGTGCCAGTCTTCAGCTTGGCCCACATCGCGTCCATCGCGCGGTTGAAGTACGGGTGCAGCGGCACGAAGCGTGTGTCGAAGCCAGAGAACGGCAGGAAGGTGTCGAAGTGCTGGGCGTTGAAGACCTCGATGTAGCTCACCTGGCTGGCTGCGCCCTCGACCTTGCGGTTGAACGCGGTGTAGGCGCGCGCGTTGTGATTGACCGGCACCAGCGCGTCGCTGCGCCCGGCGACGATGACCGTGGGTTTGCCGCGCAGGTTGCCGGACAGCAGCACCTCGGCCACGCCCGCCAGCACCGCCTGGCTCTGCGCCAGCGTGGGCGTGCTGGTGGTGGTGAGCATGGCATTCGTAACCGCGTCACGGCCGGTGAACAGCGCACGCTGGCACAGCGCCGGGTCGAGCGACAGATCGGCCGTGCCGCTGGTGGGCGACACGCCGAAGGCCCAGGAGCGCGCACCGCCGACCGAGTCGTTGTAGATGACCGTGGCCGGTGTGCCGTTGGCGGTGCCGTTGGCCACCGCAAAGCTCTGCGCCTTCGTCGCGGCCGCCACCGGCACCACGGCACCCGTGCCGTCGGCCTGTGCCATGCTCATGCCGCACAGGTTGTCGGTGACGGAGAAACGACCGAAGGCGTTGGCGTACATCATGCTCAGGATCGGTGAATTGCCCAGGCCGTAGTGGGCGCTGTGCATGGTGTCGTTTTCGGCCGTGTAGCCGGCGGTGCGCAGTTTCTGCAGCGCGTTGGTGGCCTGCTCGGCGGTGGTGGCACCGGTCAGCAGACCGCGCGCGGTCAGCGCCGTGCAGCGGTTGGTGGCTCGCGCCGTGAAGCCGAAAGTGGCGATGTAGTTGTAGACCGTCGGCTCGGCCATCAAAGCGCTGGCTGCCAGTGCCGCGCACGGCTGGTAGAGGTTGGCCAGCGTGGTGAGCTCGATCAGCGGCTGGCCATAGGCGGCTGCCGCAACGCCGCCCACCGAGACGCCATAGCCCGCGGTGGTGTTCGGCTGGGCCACCGGTTCGCCGGCCACCACGCCGTCGATCAGGCCCTCGGTGTCCTGTTCGGCGGCGCGCAATGCGGCGGCGCCCCCGTTGGAGGCCGAGCCGGCGATGACCAGCGTGTTGGCGGCCCTGAAGCGCACCAGCTTGCGGCTGCCATCGGGTGCGGCGTCTCCGTACTCCTGGTTCAGTGCATAGAGGGCGTAGCGGATGCTGTTCAGCGTGTCGCTGCCCCAGTCTTTCTCGGGGTTGAGCTGCGAGTGCGCGTGCTTGAGCGCCACGCGGTTCGGGAACGCGGTGTTGAAGGCGGTGCGGGCGGCGTCGGTCACAGTGGCGGCAAAGAAGTTCAGCGCGCCGGCTGCCGTGCGCGTGGCGCGCGTGCCGTCGACCTTGTTGACGGTGTCGTCACTCGGGTCGTACAGCCCCACGCCCTTGCCGGCGTCGGTCATCACCACGGCGCAATTGCGCTTCAAGCCCCACTCGCCGGCCGTGCCGATGGCGCCGTAGACGCCGCGCGAGCCCGAAGAGGGCCCGGCCACGATGCAGGGGTTGGCGGTGTCGAAGGATGTCGGGATCTGCACCGCGACAACGACGCGCTTGCGGCCGCTGCCGTCGTCGATGGAGGCGATGTATTCCTTGCCCGGGATCAGGCCCTCGCCGCGTGTGTCACCGCCGGCGTTGTCGATATTGGGGCCGTACAGGCGCCCGTAGCCGCCGTTGGCGCTGGGGTCGAGGATGGCGCGGTAGTTGGCGTACAGCGCGTTGCGGCGCAGTTCTGCGGCAGTCGGGTTCAGCGGGTCGGCATAGGCGGGCGCCGCGGCGGCACCGAGGCCGGTTTTACCGATGCCCCCTGTCAGCAGGTCCTGCCCGGCTGCCGTGGCACCGTTGCTGACCGCGCTGGCCGCGTAGCTGTTGACGCTGTGGGTTGACAGGCCTGCCGGCAGCGCGTTGATTTCAAAGTCGTCGACGGTCGTTGTGCTGTCGCCGCAGCCGGCGGCAATAAGGGGCAGGGCCATTGCCAGGGCCCAGCGGGCGTGGATGGGGGTACTCGGCATGGTCGATCTCCGTTGTAGTTTTGGTCGTGGTGGGGAAAGCCGCGGCATCATGGCCTGCGTTGGCCCTGCCAGCAGCAGGGGAAAGCCCGCAGTCCCGGTCCGGCACGCTGGCCTGGGGTGCCGCGGGGCTTCTGTGGTGACGTCATCGCCGAAGTGTCGTTGCCAAAGTGTCGCTGCCCAAAGGCTCGTCGCGCGCCCGGGGATGCGGCGCGCCCGTAAACCGGGAAAGCCGGCACGGAAAGCTGCACCTGCCAGGCCTAAACTGGTCCACCGATGAGCGCCGTCTTGAACCGTCCTGCAAGCCTGCCTGGAGATGTGCTGGCCGGCGCCGTCAATGCATTGACTTCCTTGGTCGCCGTGCTGGCGCTCGGCATCGTGGCCACGGGTGCCTTGGGACCCGCCGGGCTTCTGCTTGGCATCAAGGCTGCTTTGGTGGCCGTGACTGCCGGCGGTCTGGTCTATGCACTCAGCGGCAGCACCGCGTCGCCGGCCGGTATGCCGAGCTCGGCGACGACGGTGATCTTTGCCGCCTTGGTGGCGCAGGTGGGCCGCGACCCGCAACTCGACCTGGCCAGCGCCCAAGGGCTGGTGTCACTGGCCGCCGTGCTGGGCAGCGCGGTGGT
>JBBQMM010000519.1:0-3289 GCA_038328935.1 Burkholderiales bacterium | reverse complement strand
GCCGTGGAAGCAGCGCGTGGCGACACCGTGCTGTCGCTGTTTGAGTTCAGCACGCTGGCCATTGCGCGGCTGCTGTCGATGGCCGAGGTGGACCTGGTGATTCTCGAAGTCGGGCTGGGTGGCCGCTACGATTCGGTCAATACCTTCGATGCCGATTGCGCCGTCATCACCAGCATCGACCTCGACCACATGCAGTGGCTGGGCCCTGACCGCGAAAGCATCGGCCTGGAAAAGGCGCAGGTGATGCGGCCCGGCAAGCCGGCCATCATCAGCGACCCGGTGCCGCCGCAAAGCGTGGTGAAACACGGCCAGGCCATCGGCGCCGACCTGTGGCTGGTGGGGCGCGACTTCAACCACGCCGGCGACCGCCAGCAGTGGAGCTTTTCAGGCCGCGGCCGCCGCTACGCCGGCATGGCCTACCCGGGGCTGCGCGGTGCCAACCAGCTGCTGAATGCGGCCGGCGCCATCGCAGCGCTGCTGTCGTTGCGCGACCTTCTGCCCATCAACGCGCAGGCCGTGCGCACGGGTCTGGCGATGGTGGACCTGCCGGGCCGGTTTCAGATCGTGCCGGGTCAGCCGGCCTTGGTGCTGGACGTGGCGCACAACCCGCAAGCCGTTTCCGCGCTGGCGCTGAACCTCGACGCGATGGGGTTTTTTCCGCGCACCCATGCCGTGTTCGGTGTCATGGCCGACAAGGACGTGCCGGGCATCGTTTCGCGCATGGTGCCCCTGGTGGACGTGTGGCACTGCTGCGGCCTGCCCAATCCACGGGCCTCCACCGCGGCCGATCTGGTCGGGATCGTGCGGCAGGCCACGGCCCTGCGCGCTGGCGGCGCGGCGCAGGTGCATGCCCACGACACGCCCTCTCTGGCCTTGAAGGCGGCGCTGGCTGCCGCAGAGCCGACCGATAGAATCGTGGTCTTCGGTTCGTTCTACACCGTGGGTGGTGTGCTCAGGGATGGCTTGCCCCGGCTGGCCGCCGCCCACTTGGCGGCCCCCGGCGCTACCGGCGCTACCGGCGACCCCAAGACCACCCGCGTCGCGCCGGCTTAATGTGAAAGTGTTTCATGATCCGGGGCGCTGCCCCGCACCATGAAACTTGGACCCACCCGCCCGACACGCTCCCTTCATGCGTTTGCCCTTTTTTCGTCCCAAGTCAGTTGCCGGTGGTGGCGCCGAGAGGCCCGAGCGCGGCGTCGACGATCCCCGTGCGCTGCGGGTGGCGCGCGCGCAGGCGCGCCGGCGCTTGATGGGCGCCGTGGTGCTGCTGCTGGCCGCGGTGGTGGGATTTCCGTTGTTGTTCGAGACCCAGCCGCGGCCCTTGCCGGGCAGCCCGGCCATCGACGGCAGCGGCCTGCTGATGAAAGGTGACCCAGCGGGCCGCGAGGGCGGTGCCGAAGCGGTGGCCGCAAGAACCGCAACGCCCGCGAAGACGGCAGCATCTGCGGCGGTGGTCACTGCCGTGGTTGCCGCTGCAACTGCAACTGCGGCTGCAACTTCGCCTGCAGTCCCGCCTGCTACGCCGCCTGCTACGTCGCCTGCCGCCCCGCCTGCCGCCCCGCCTGCCGCCGCGGTTACCACCGCAAAGGCGGCGGCACCGACCTCCACCGCCGCCCTGGCGGCGTCGGCGGCGTCGGCTGCAGGCAAAGCCGTGGTGGCCAAGAAAGCCGACACACCAGCGTCTGCGCCGAAAGCCGCGCCGGCCAAACCGGCCAGGGCCGAAGCCGTCCCTGCGGTGGCCGCTGCTGCCAGCGCACCCCCCCAAGCAGCCCTGCAGGCCGCCACGCAGGCAGCCACCGTGCGCTGGGTGGTGCAGGTGGGCGCCTACAACGACATGGAACGTATGCGTCAGGCCCGGCAGAAGGCCGAGAAACTGGGGTTCAAGACCTACATCACCGATGTGGACTCCCCCACCGGCAAGCGCACACGCGTACGTCTCGGCCCCTTTGCCACCAAGAAAGAAGCCGATGCCGCTGCCGACAAGGTCAAGGCCAACGGCATGGCGGCCAACGTGCTCAGTGTGTGATGGACACGCTGGCGGCGCTGCCCTTGAGTGGCCTGGACTGGGTGATGCTGGCGCTGATGGCGGTGTCTTTGCTGGTGGGACTGATGCGGGGTTTTGTCTTCGAGAGTCTGTCGCTGGCGGGCTGGGTGGTGGCCTGGTTCGGTGCCCAATGGGCGGCGCCCTTGCTGGCGCCTTCGCTGCCCATAGGCGAGCCGGGCACGCCGCTGAACCACGGCGCCGCGTTTGCAGTGGCTTTCCTGGTGGCGCTGATCGCCTGGGCGCTGCTGGCGCGGCTGGTGCGCATGCTCATACACGCCACACCGCTGTCGGTGATCGACCGCTTGCTGGGCGCAGGCTTCGGCTTGTTGCGCGGCCTGGTCATACTGCTGGCTTCGGCTTCAGTCGTGGCCATGACGCCGGCTGTCAAGTCCGACACCTGGCTGGCGTCGCAAGGTGCGCATATTCTGAACCAGACCTTGCAGGCCCTCAAACCCTTGCTGCCCCCTTCGGCAGCGCGCTTGCTTCCCGCTTGAAGCGGGCGGCTCAGGACATCATTCCACATGTGCGGCATCGTCGGCGTCACGGCCAGAACGCCAGTCAACCAGCTCATCTACGACGCCTTGCTGCTGCTGCAGCACCGCGGCCAGGACGCAGCCGGCATCGTCACCATGCAGGGCACCAAGTGCTTCATGCACAAGGCGCGCGGCATGGTGCGCGACGTCTTTCGCACGCGCAACATGCGGGCGCTGGCGGGCCAGGTCGGCCTGGGTCAGGTGCGCTATCCCACGGCAGGAAACGCCTACAGCGAAGAAGAGGCGCAGCCCTTCTATGTCAATGCGCCCTACGGCATCGTGCTGGTGCACAACGGCAACCTCACCAACGCGCAGGCGCTGAAGGCCGAGCTGTTCGACGTCGACCGCCGCCACATCAACACCGAGAGCGACACCGAGGTGCTGATCAACGTGCTGGCGCACGAACTGGAACGTGTGGCGCGCGACCTGCCGCTGACGCCAGAACATGTGTTTCAGGCGGTGGCAGCCGTGCACCGCCGCGTGCGCGGTTCGTATGCCGTCATCGCATTGATTGCCGGGCAGGGCCTGCTGGCCTTTCGCGACCCCTACGGCATCGTGCTGGTGCACAACGGCAACCTGACCAACGCGCCGGCGCTGAAGAGCGAGCTTTTCCGCATCGACCGGCGGCACATCAACACCGAGAGCGATACCGAGGTGCTGATCAACATCCTCGCGCACGAGATCGAGACCGCCGTGCGCGACCAGCCGCTGA
>JBBQMM010000518.1:0-3305 GCA_038328935.1 Burkholderiales bacterium | reverse complement strand
GGCCGGATAGGGGATGCGGCGCGGCCAGGTGGGCGACACCTGTTGGTGCGTGATGTCGTGCGGCGTGTAAAAGTGCAGGCTGTACACGAGGCCACCCACCGGGAGGGCCGGCATGTTCTTGAATCCCAGCGTGCTGCCGCCGGCCACGGGTTCGAAGACGACAGGCGCGCTGGCCCCTGCCTGGCGCAAAGCCCCAATCGCTTTCAGCGCCAAAGCGCCCCACAGCTGCTGCGCGGGCGCCAACCGACCTTGCGGCAGCGGTGGTTGCGGTTCGTTCAGCAGGTCCATACCGGCCAATGCCGGGTGCCGGCCCAACTGGCGGCCGAAGTCGGCCCAGGCCTGCACGAAGGCCGATTGCTGCCGGCTTTCACTCCACAGCGCGGCCTCGCGCCCGGGGCCGTCGAACAGACCCAGCATCACCAGGCCCATGCCCAGCGACTGTGCTTCGTCCAGCAGCGCACCGGCCAGCGACAGGTCTTGCGTGCAGCTGCAAGCTTGCGCGCAAGAGGCCTGGCCTTCGCAGGGTCGAAAGGGCATGCCCACGCGCGCCAGTCGAGCGCCGGTGCCGTTCAAGGCCCGCAGCGTGATGCGGTTCATGCGCGGCAGGTTGTCGGTGGTGAAGCCGCACCAACGGCCCGCTTGCCAGCGTTCCCAGGCGCGCGGGGTTTGCACGGCAGCCAGAGCAGGCCAGGCTGTGCCAGCCCAAGCCGCGGCGGCCGCTTGCAGGGTCTTGCGGCGCCTCGCATCGGGTTCGGTTTTCATGCGCGAGCCCGCTCATCCAGCGCCGCCAGCATCGCGCCGATCATCAGCATGAAAGCTGCCAGGTCGAACTTGTTGAAGGCGCCGGCGATGACCCAGGTGGTGACGAGCAGCACCACGGCGCAGGTCTGCAGCAGCCGACCCAGGCGGCGCTGGCGCGAGTCTTGTTCAGCGCCGGCGAGTCGCCGGCCACTGCGGTACAGACTGATGATCATGCCCAGGTACAGGATCAGGCCCACCAGGCCCGTTTTCACGAGCACGAACACATAGCCGTTGTGAAAGATGGGGATGAAGCGCACCGCATCGCGCGGGTTGCGCGACAGGTTCTGGAACAGGCCCAGGTCCACTTGCGCACCAAAGCCCTGACCGAACAACCACTGCCAAGGCTGCCCTTGCCGCCAGGTGGCCACGGCGCGCGCTGTTTCAAAACCGCGCCAGTTGTCGTTGATTTCGGCCAGGCTCATGCGTTCGGTCGGCACCAGTTCCTGGGCCGAGCGTGCCAGCTTGCCCAGGAAGGAGCTGCGGGCCTGCCAAGACTCCGTGTCCACCACCTGGGGCAGCAGCCACATCAGCAAGCCCAGCACGACCAGCAAGCCGCCCACACGCAGCCATTCTCGGCGCGAAAAGAGGCCGAACACGCCCAGCGCACCCACCACCATCACCATCAGCAGGGTGCGCGAGAAGCTCAACACCACCGATGCCGTGCACAGCAGCAGGCAAGCCGAGCCCAGCCACGGGCCCAGCCGCAGTTCCGTCCGCCAAAGGCGCCAGTGCGCCACCAGGATCAGCAAAGCCAGGCCGGCTGCGTAGTAGCCGGTGCCCGAGATGGAACGGATCTGGGTGGCTTGCAGCTTCAAGAGTTCAGGGTGGATCAGGAACCACAACAGGTGTCCGACGGCGACCCCGGTGCCCCCCAGCACGAATGCCCGCAACAGGCTGGGCGTGTCGTTGACCAGACGCGCCAGCACAAAACCCACAGCCGCCAGCACGCCGGGGTTCGAGACGTACCAGGCGTCCTTGAGCATCAGATAGCGGTCGGCGCCGGCACCGGCCAGCAGGCCGATGGCGATCATCACCAGCAAAGGCCACACCACGGGCTGCAGCGCAGGTGGCAGGCCCTGGCGTGCCGCAATGGCACTGAAGGCGGCCAGCGCCAGAAGGTACAGCGTCATTGCGCTGACCACGCCGGTGGGCAGCACCACGGTGAGCCAGCACAGCATGACGATCGAGATGGCCGGCCACATGGCCTTGGGTGGCTCGACCACTGCCAGTTCACTGGCGCGCAAGTAGCGGCGCCCAGCGATCATGTGGCTTGCACCTTGGCGCCTGCCGCTGCGTCCGACTTGGCGTCCGCCCCTGCACCCCCCTTTGCGCCGCATTCCATGCTTGCGATCGCGAAAGTCGGGCCGAAGGCAAGCTTCCACTGCCGAAGCAAGCCCTCATTCAGCGCCGACAGTGCGTAGCGCTGCTGCACGTGCTGACGCCCCGCCTGGGCCAACTGTTCACGCAAGGCAGGGTCGGTGATCAGCGCTTGCAAGGCATCGGCCAAGGCTTGAGGGTCACCCGGTGCGTGCAAACGCCCGAACCGCCCCTGGTCCAGAACTTCGGGCAGCGCGCCCACCCGCGAGGCCACCACCGCGCGGCCCGCGGCCATGGCTTCGACGGCCACCAGCCCGAACGACTCAGCCTCCTGCGAGGGCATGCACACGATGTCCAGAGCCGCATAGGCAAAGGAGGTGACTGGCATGAAGCCCGCGAAGTGAACGCGGGGCGCTAGCGGTGATCGGCGCACCCGCTCGCGCAACTGGGCTTCGAAGTGCGCCTGTCCGGGCGGCGCGTCGCCCACGAAGACCAGCGAGAAGTTGCGCTGGTTGCATTCGTGCAGCAGCTCTGCTGCGCGCAGCAACAGATCATGGCCCTTCATGCGGTTGATTCGCCCCACCAGGCCAATGGCCAGCGTCGCCCCGCTCGGGCGAAAGGCCGAGCGGAGGCTCGCGCCCGAGCCTGCTTGCTCAGCCTGGGAATGCGTTGCTTCGGACGGCAGCGCCACGCCGTTGGCCACCACTTCCAGCCGCGCCTGCAGCTGCGGCTGCAGCCCCAGCAACCAGCGGGCCGTGGTTGCGGAATTGCACACCACACGCCCCGGCAGTGTCCGCACCAGGCCGCTCAGCAGCCGGGCCACCCAGCGAGGATGTTCGATGATTTCGTGCACGCACCACAGATGCGGCAAGCGGCGCTGGCGCGCCCACCAGGCGCCACCCAGCACGGCCAGGGTGTTGCTGCACACGCCGTCGATCTTGCGACCGGCCACACAACGGTCGATGGCTGACGCGCTGCGCGCAAAGCCGCTGGCCAGGCGCCACAGACCGCGCGCGTTCAACGCACCCCGGTGCAGCTTGCCCAGCTGCGCTGCAGGCAAGGAATGCACCTCGATGCCGCGCGCTTCCAAGACCGCCAGCAAGGGCCCGGGCCCAGGCAGCAGCACGATGGGCACGCCCCCGGCGTGCATGAGGCAGGTGACGGCTTCGAGCAGCATGCGGTCGCTG
>JBBQMM010000517.1:0-3316 GCA_038328935.1 Burkholderiales bacterium | reverse complement strand
AGCCTGCGGCGGCACTGCGCGCGGGTGAAGCCGAAGAGCCCGGCATGACCGAGGAAGGGGCTTCATTCGCCGTACTGGGCGTGGACACCGAAGCCATGGGGCTGGCGGTGGGGCGCTACTGGGGCCTGGACGACAGCGTGCTGGTGATGACGCGGCGTCTGCCACTGGGCACGCCGGTGCACAAGACCAGCACCGACGAAGAAATGCTGCGCACGCTGGCCAGTTGCGCGCACGAGGTGGTGGATGCGCTGGCGCTGCCTTCGGTGCGGGTCAACGCGGCACTGGCGCGGGTGTTGCAGCGCTACGGCACGGTGCTGGGCTTCAGCGCCGCAGATCTGCAAGCTGCTTTGCGCGACAAGCCCGCACAAGCCATCGCAGGTGAAACGACGCCGGGAGCGCTGGATGCTTTGCCGCCCGCGGGGCAGTCCGTGGGGCAGTCCGTGGGGCAAATCCCTGGGCAGAAGAACGGGCTCGGATTGAGGGCCGCTGCGCAGGCCGCACGGGCACCGCGATAGCGCGGGTCGCTTGCCGTCGCCGCGGTTTTAGAGCAGCGCCGCAGGCGGTCAGCGTTGCTGAGGCTGCGGCAGCCGCTGAAAGAAGAAGGGTGACGAGCCTTACCCCCGGCACTGGTCGCAACGCTAAGGGCTGCTTGGTTCCCCACCTGACCCGGTTGGGCGCGCTTCCATGCGGGGAGGCCCGTCGGGGCTGATTCTAAGGGTCAGCGCAGCTGCAGGTCGTCGCCCGAGAACTCCACGCCGAGCGGCTCGATGATCAAGCGCTTCGGCCCCGCCTGCACCTTGCCCGCCACCCAGGCGGGCACACCGCAGCCCTGGGCCACCGCGGCAGCGCGCTGCGCATCTTCGGCGGCCACGAAGAGGGCAAAACCGGCGCCCATGTTCAGGGTGCCGTAGGCTTCGGCGGCGTCATGTCCGGCTTGCTGCTGGATGAAACGCAGCACCGGCGGCACCGGTGGCACGGTGTGCACGCGATAGGTCAGCGCCTTCGGATGGCGCAACAGCTTGCGCCAGCCATGGCCGGTGATGTTGGCGGCGTAGTGCACGGCGATGCCGGCAGCCCAGAGCGCGTCGGTGACGGGTGAGTACAAGGTGGTGGGTACCAGCAGCGCGTCGCCGTAGCGCAAGCCGGGTTCGATCTCGGTCAGGTAACCCTGCGGCAGCCGCTCGGCCAGTTTGCGCGCCAGGCTCAAGCCGTTGGCATGGTTGCCGCTGCGGGCCAGCAGCACGATGGCGTCACCCGGGCCCAGCTGCTCCCCCAGGCTCAGGCGCGCCTTGGGCTTGACGATGCCGGTGCAGGAAGCTGCCAGGTCGATGCGACCGGCTTCCACGATGCCGGCCAATGCCGGTGTCTCGCCGCCGCCCCAGGCCACGCCGCAGACGTCGCAGGCGGCCTTCCAGCCTTGCACCAAGCTGTGCGCACGGGCGGTGTCGGCGAACCAGTCGCTGCCACCGGCGGCCCAGTAGGCCTGTACCACCAGCGGCGTGGCGCCGACGGTGATGAGGTCGTTGACGGCCATCGCGATGGTGTCCTGCGCGATGCCGGCAAAGTAGCTCGCGCCGGTGAGGCGCTGCATCTCGTCGGCGACCAGGGTCTTGGTGCCCAGGCATTCGACGATGCTGGCCAGATGAAAAGGACCCACGTCGACGACATAGGCCGACTCACCGCGTGAGGCCACCACCTCCTGCAACCCCTTGTCGAGCAGGTGCCGCGCGGTGCTGGCAGCGGCGCGCTGCGCCGCCACCTTCAGCGGGTCGATGAGGTCGTATTGCACCCCGGCTTGTTCGTAGCTCAGGGTGCCGTTGGCGGGGCTCGAGGCGTTGTCTGCAGGCAGGGCTTCGAGGCCCGATGGGGTTGTCGATGTCATGGCGTTCGATTATCCCTGCCCCCGTAGAATCGTTGGCATGGCCTACGTCGTTCTCGCCCGCAAATACCGACCGCGCAGTTTTGCGCAGATGGTGGGGCAGGAACACGTGGTGCAGGCGCTGACCAACGCGCTCACGCAGGGCCGCCTGCACCACGCTTATCTGTTCACGGGAACGCGCGGCATTGGCAAGACCACGGTCAGCCGCATCCTGGCCAAGAGCCTGAACTGCACCGGGCCGGACGGCACCGGTGGCGTCACGGCCGAGCCTTGTGGCGTCTGCCAGGCCTGCACCGAGATCGACGCCGACCGTTTCATCGACTACATCGAACTCGACGCCGCCAGCAACCGCGGCATCGACGAGGTGCGCGACATGATCGAGCGTGCCGCCTACAAGCCGGGCGTGGGCCGCTTCAAGGTCTTCATGATCGACGAAGCGCACCAGCTCACCAAGGAAGCCTTCAACGCACTGCTGAAGACGCTGGAAGAGCCGCCCGACTACTTGAAATTCGTGCTCGCCACCACCGACCCAGAAAAAATGCTGCCCACGGTGCTGAGCCGCTGCCTGCAGTTCAATCTGCGGCCGATGGCACCCGCCACGGTGCGGGAACATCTGCAACGGGTGCTGACGGCCGAGAGTGTGCCCTTCGACGATGGTGCGCTGGCGTTGCTGGGGCGCGCGGCGCGCGGCTCGATGCGCGACGGGCTGTCGCTGACCGACCAGGCCATTGCCTACGGCGGCGGGCAGTTGTCGCAAGAGGTGGTGCGCACCATGCTGGGCAGCGTCGAGCGCGGCCACACGCTGGCGCTGGTGCAGGCGCTGGCGGCGAACGACGGCGCCGCCGTGCTGGCGGTGGTGGACGGCCTGCGCGGCCTGGGCCTGTCGGCGGCCGCCACCTTGGACGAACTGGCGCTGCTGCTGCAGGAAATGGCCGTGGAGCAGGTCGTGCCCGGTGGCCTGGATGAACAAGACCCCGACACCGCCGACGCGCGGCTGGCGGCGCCTTTGCTGGCGCCCGACGAGACGCAGCTGCTGTACAGCATGGCGCTCAAGGGCCGCGAAGAGCTGGGCCTGGTCAGCGACGAATACGCCGGGCTGACGATGGTGCTGCTGCGCTTCCTGGCCTTTGCGCCACAAGGGCCGCAGCGTGAGGTGTCCGCTGCGCCGACGCGAGAGCAGCGCGCGGCGCCGTTGCGGGCACCGGCGCCACCGACCGCCAAGCTGCCCGCGGTGGCGCCCCCGAAGATCGAGTTGCCGACCACGCCTGTGCGTGCGGCGTCGGCGGCCGCCAGCAGTGCACCCGCGGTCGCGCGGCCGGCCAGCGCGAGCGTGGTCTCTGCAACTTCGCCTGCGACCCCGCCTGCAACCTTGCCTGCAAGCCTGCCTGCAAGCCTGCCTGCAACCGTGCCTGCAACCGTGCCTGCAACCGTGCCTGC
>JBBQMM010000516.1:0-3321 GCA_038328935.1 Burkholderiales bacterium | reverse complement strand
CGTTTGCGTGAAGCTGGCCCCGAACTAGCGGCCGCGAACGAACAAGACCTGCAAGCCGCCCGGGCCGCTGGCCTGCCCGCGCCGATGCTCGATCGCCTGAAGCTCACGCCGGCCATCATCGAAACCGTGGCGCAGGGCTGCGAGCAGATTGCCGCCATGTCCGACCCGGTGGGCGAGATATCGGGTTTGAAGCGCCGCCCCAGCGGCATCAGCGTGGGGCAGATGCGGGTGCCGCTGGGCGTCTTCGGCATGATCTACGAGAGCCGGCCCAACGTCACCATCGAAGCCGCGTCGCTGGCCATCAAGAGTGGCAACGCCTGCATCCTGCGCGGCGGCTCCGAGGCGCTGCACAGCAACCTGGCGCTGTGGCGCCTGGTGCAGTCGGCGCTGGCCGAAGCCGGTTTGCCGCCCGAAGCAGTGCAGCTGGTGGAAACCACCGACCGCGCCGCCGTCGGCCGTCTGATCGCGATGCCCGAGTTTGTCGACGTCATCATCCCGCGCGGCGGCAAGGGCTTGATCGAACGCATCAGTGCCGAGGCCAAGGTGCCGGTCATCAAGCACCTGGACGGCAACTGCCACGTGGTGGTCGATGCCGAGGTCGACCTCGAGCTGGCGGTGAAAGTCACCGACAACGCCAAGACGCAGAAATACAGCCCCTGCAACGCCGCCGAATCGTTGCTCGTGCACGCCGCGCAGGCCAGCGCCTTCCTGCCGCGCATCGGTGCCGTGTTTGCAGCCAAGGGCGTGCAGATGCGCTGCTGCCCGCGCGCGGCGGCCCTGCTGGGCGCCTGGCCCGGCGTGGTGCGCGCCAGCGATGAAGACTGGGCCACCGAGTACCTGGCGCCCATCATCAGCATCAAGGTCGTCGAGTCGCTGGACGAGGCCATTGCACACGTCAACCGCTACGGCTCGCACCACACAGACGCCATCCTGACCACGCTGCATGCAAGCGCCATGCGCTTCGTGCGTGAGGTCGACTCGGCCAGCGTGATGGTCAACACCAGCACGCGCTTTGCCGATGGTTTCGAGTACGGGCTGGGCGCCGAGATCGGCATCAGCACCGACAAGTTTCACGCCCGCGGGCCGGTGGGCCTGGAGGGCCTGACCTCGCTGAAGTGGGTGGTGCTGGGGCAGGGCGAGGTGCGCGGGTGAAGGCGCTGCGATGAGCCCCACGCCGGTGGCCGCCGGGGCCGATGTGCGCTGTGTCGCCTGCCGTGCCGCACGCGCTGAAGGTGGCCGGGTGCGCGCGTGAGCCTGGAGCCGCTGGCGGCGCTGCTGGTGGCCGCCGTGCTGTTCTTCTGGGCCACCGGTGCGCACAACCGGCTGGTGAGGCTGCGCAACGCGGTGGCGCAAGCGGGTGCCCGGCTGGCCGAGGCGCTGGCGCAGCGCGACGCCGCGCAGACCCAGTGGCTGCGCGCGGTGCAGCAGCCACTGGCCGCCGAAGCGGGCTCGCTGCAGGCGTTGGCTGATGCGCAGCAGCAGGAGCACGCGGCGGCACGCGCGCTGGCGGCGCGGCCGCTGGATGCAGCAGCGGCGCGCGACTGGCTCGCCATGGAGGTGCAGCGGGCCTCGAGCGCCGCCCGCGTGCTGGCGCTGCTGGACCAGCAAGCCGAGCTGAGCCTGCAGCCAGCCGTGGCAGAACCTTTGACGGCCTGGCAAGCGGCGCAAGCGCGGCTGCCGTTGTTGCGCCAGGCCTTCAACGACGCGGCAGCCGAACACGACCGCGCGTTGCTGCAGTTTCCGACCCGTTTGCTGGTGCCGCTGTTCCGCTTCGTCAGCGCCGGCCGGGTTTGAAGACTGCGGGTCTGAAGGCTGCGGCCGGCGCTGCAGATGCCGGCCGGCGCGACCCGCTGAGTGCGACCTGCTGAATGCGACCTGCTGAATGCGACCCGTTGAGTGCGACCCGACCAGCGCGACCCGATCAGCGCGACGCGATGAGCGCGCGGTTCAACCCAGGGGATCAGCGCCGCGCCAGTGGGGGCGCTGTCAAGCGTTGATCACGCGGCAGGTCGCCGTCGAGCTCCAGCGCAATCTGCATGCACACCGCGCGGCACAGCGAAGCCGCTCGGTCGCTGCCGATGCGGTAGTAGATCTGCGTCGCATCGCGCCGCTTGGCCACCACGCCGGCGCGGTACAGCGCGGCCAGGTGCTGGCTCATGTTGGGCTGCGTGGTCTCGATCTCGTGCAGCAGTTGCGAGACGTTTTTTTCGTGCCCGCACAGCGCGCTGATGATCTTCAGGCGGATCGGCGTGGCCATCAGCTTGAACAGCTCGGCCGCGCTGGCAAAGACCTGGTCTGACTCGGTCTCGGCGCTGGCGCTGGCGCTGGCGGTGGTGGTGGTGGCGGGGGCGGTTGCAGTGGCGGTGTTGCCGGCAACGTTGTTGACGTTGTTGGCGTCGGCGCGGGGCAGGGGCGCGGGGCGTAGGCTCATGGTCGGGCGGCAAACCGGTAGTGGTCGCGCTGCAGCACTGCAGCCACCGACAGCACGTCGTCGGGGAACATGCCCAGGTTGAGTTCGGTGTTGCACATCTCCACCATGGTGGCCAATGCCGCCGGGGAATTGATGCGGCCCTTGGGGCGGTAGATGGCGCTGCCGTCGCCACCGAGCTTGCGCACGTGGCATTCGCTGCACTTGTGCTCGCGCAGCAGCTTTTCGCCCAGTGCCAGGTCGGCGCCGGGATAGCGGTGCAGCGCCGAAGAGCCAGCGCCGGGCGCAGCGGGCTGCGCGTGCGAGGCCGGCACGGCGAACAGTGCCGCGCAGGTCAGCACAGCGCAGGCACTGGCGTGCGCGGCCCGCCTGTCGCGCTGGGGTGTGCCGGCCGTCATGAGCGTCTGGCCCGGTCCGGGCTTTGCGGCCCTTGCGGTGATTGCGGCCCTTGGGGTAAGCGCTGTAATTGCAGCAGTTCCATCACGTCCTCCTCAAACATTTCGCCGGGTATGGTTTGCAGCAGGTGGCCCAGGCGGTCCACGGTGACGGTCAGCGGGATCATGCGCCGGATGCTCAGCGCAGCACTCAGTGCTGCGTGGTCCAGCGTGATGGGGAAACTGTATCCCTCTTGCCGCGCATAGCGTTGCACCGCCGCCGCGTCGCGTTCGCGGGCCACGCCCAGCACCCTCAACGCGTTGCCACCGGCGGCGCGGAACAGCTTCTCGACATGCTGGTTGTGCCGCTTGCAAAACGGGCAGGTGGTGGACCAGAACACCACCACCGCGGCTTGCCCGGCCCACTGCGCGGCGGTCCACCGGCTGCCGTCCAGCAGCGTGATGTCGGGCCACGACACGCGCTGCCCGGGCTTTGCAGGCTCGGCGCTGGCCTGTGTT
>JBBQMM010000515.1:0-3332 GCA_038328935.1 Burkholderiales bacterium | reverse complement strand
CAAGCTCGTGCTGGATTTGAGCAATGTCTCGAATACCGGAAACATCATCCGGTAAGGCCGGCAGCCTGGCGCCGGTCCTTGCCGGCCTGCCGCTGGCGCGCCTGGTCGAAGGCAGCGAGGCTCGGGCCTACGCCAGCTTGTTTGATCAGGCACATGCGACCGACCCCTTGCTCGGGTTCAGCACGGCCAGGGTGGGTTCTGCGGTGCTGCTGCGTTCGCAGTCCGTCAGCTCCACGCTGCTGTTCAACCGAGTGCTGGGTTTGGGCGTGTTCGAGCCGGCCACCCCGCAGCACATCCAGGCCGTGGTCGCGGCTTACGCTGAAGGCCGCATGCCGTTTGGCGTCGAGCTCAGTCCCGCCGCCGACCCGGTGGATTTGCCAGCACTGCTGAAAGCGCACCGGTTGCGAAAATCGTTGCCTGCGCAGATTCTGGTGCGTGATGGTTCAGCGCCGCCGCCGCGCTATGCGTCCTGGACGCGCGCTACCGGTCTGCGTGTGGAGACGGTGAGCTGCGAGCTGGCCCCCGTCGTGGCAAGGATTTGCTGCGAAAACTTCAACATGCCCGAGCCCGTCGGGCCCCTGTTGCAGACGGGTAGCTGCGCGGCCGGCTGGCGCCGCTGGTTGGCCTTCGACGGCGATGCAGCGGTGGGTGCTTCACTGTCGTTCGTAGAAGACGGCGTGGCCTGGCTGGGCTGGACTTCGGTGCTGCCCTCGCACCGCGGCCGTTGGGTGCACGCCGGCATCGTGGCACGGCAGCTGGAAGACGCCCATGCCGCAGGTTGTGGCTGGGTGACCACCGAAACGGCAGTCAACAGCCAGGAGAAACCGGACGCCGCTTATCTGAACCTTCGCAATTTTGGCTTTCAGGACGCCTACCAGCGGCCGTTTCACATCTATCAACCGCGCCGCATCGCCTGACACCGGCATCCGCGGCTTGTCGCCTTTGTTCGGCCCTCTTGCCGCGGGGGGTGCCTTGGCGGTTACACCCCGGGCTCGAGCCCTTTTGTTTGGATTCGGTTAAGGCCGAAAAGCTCAAGAAACCATGGACCTTGAAGTCATTTCGGCTCTGAACAGCCCCGTGCTGCACCATGTCGGTATCGTGGTGCGCACTGAAAAGCTGGCCCTGGCGCAGATGGCGCGGCTGGGGCTGCAAGAGGACTACCGCGGCCACGTGGCGGCCTGGGATGTGCTGTGCATATTTGCGCGCGGCAACGGGGGTTCGCCGGTGGAATTCGTGGTGCCGGGGTCGCCGGGACCTCTGCGTGACTTCAACAACGGCCTGGGCGGGCTGCACCATCTGGCGTTCGCGGTGCCGGACCTGGCTGAAGCGACGGCGCGCCTGGCTGCCATCGGCGTCAAGATGCTGGAGGCGCAGCCGGTTCGGGGCGCAGGCCGCTTTCTGTGCAATTTCATTCCGCCCATCTACACGCGGGCCTATGCCGTGGAATTGGTGCAGTTGCTGCCCGAGGCCTGAGAGCCAGGCGCGCGTTCCGGCCCTCGGGCAGATGTGCGCTTGTTGCACTTCGCTCTGACTTGCCGACGAGGTGCCTGTCCGATAGAAACTAAAATCTGCTGCAATGATTTGTGCGCTTGGAGCCAGGACATGAACACTGAACAAGAAGTCTTGCGTTTGCTGGACGAGGTGCTGAGCCTCGAAGGGCGGGCTGCGGGCTTCACCCGCGAGACCCATTTGCTGGGCGCCCTGCCCGAGCTCGATTCGATGGCGGTGGTGTCGATGATCACGGCGCTGGAAGACGCCTTCGGCATCGTTGTGGACGATGACGACATCGATGGCGCCACGTTCGCCAGTGTCGGCACCTTGGTCGACTTCGTCAGCGGCAAACTTGCCGCCTGACTCCGGCTTGGGCGCCGGTCGGGTCGTGGCCGCACTCCCGGCGCCGCAAGCCTTTTTCCTGCCGCGCTGTGAACCTGCCGGCGGCCAGCGGCTGGCGCTGTTCCATGCGCCGCAAGCTCCGTACCGGGGCGCGGTGCTGTTCCTGCATGCCTTTGGCGAAGAGATGAACAAGTCGCGGCGCATGGCTTCCTTGGCCTCCCGAGCCCTGGCTGCAAACGGCTTCGCGGTGTTGCAGATCGACTTGATGGGCTGCGGAGACAGCAGCGGCGAGATCGAACAAGCCAGCTGGTCCGCCTGGGTTGACGACGCGGTGGCCGCAGCCCAGTGGTTGCAGCAGCGCCATGCGGGTTCGTTGTGGCTGTGGGGTGAACGCTCGGGCTGCCTGTTGGCGGCCGAAGCTGCGCCACGCATCACGGGGACCAAGCACTTTTTGTTCTGGCAGCCGCAGGGCAGCGGCAAGCTGATGCTGCAGCAGTTCTTGCGCTTGAAGATGGCCAGCCAGATGCAGCGCGGCGCCAGCAAGGGTGTCACTGAGGGCTTGCTCGCCGATTTGGCCGACGGCCGTGTGGTGGAGGTGGCCGGCTACCGGCTCAGCCCTGCGCTGGCCTTGGGTTTGGCAGCGGCCAGCCTGCAGCAGCCGCCCGCTGCGGTTGGCGCAAGCCGATTGGTGTGGCTTGAAGTCACGTCGCGGGTGCCAGCAGCGCTGTTGCCCGCCTCGGCGCCGCTGTTGGCCCAGTGGGCTGATGCTGGCTATGAAGTCAGCAGCCAGACGGTGGCGGGACCACCGTTTTGGCAGACCGTGGAAATCGAGGACGCGCCAGAACTCGTGCTGGCTACCACTGAACAACTGCTGCAGGTAGATGCGCAGGGGCAGGCGCAGGTGCAGACGCAGGCGCAGCCGGCAGAACCTGCGCAGGCGCGTGCATGAACGAGCAGGCGCTGGTCTTCGGCTGCGAAGGTGAACACCTGCTGGCCGTGCTGACGCCGCCTGCGCCAGACGCGCCTGCTGCTGCCGCCCTGGCTGATGTGGGCGTGGTCATCATCGTGGGCGGGCCGCAGTACCGGGCTGGCAGCCACTGGCAGTTGGTGCAGCTTGCGCGAGCGGCCGCGCAGGCAAGCTACACGGTACTGCGATTTGACTACTGCGGCATGGGAGACAGCGGCGGCCAACAACGCGACTTCGTGGCCGTGAACAGCGACATTGCCGCCGCCGATGGCATCCCGTCGAACCAGGCAGAGTTGCCGTTCCAGGCTCGCATGGCCGCGGCTTGGCACGCTTTCGACCGGCCCATGCTCCTGTTGCTGAGCGGGGATGATTACACTGCGAAGGAGTTTCTGGAGCACATTGGAACTGGAGTGGCGTGGAAAAATGCCTTGAAGAAACGTCCACTGGTATTGCACCAGGTGGCCGAAGCAGACCATACTTTCTCTGACAATCGGTTTGGTGCCGTTGTTTCCACGCACACAGTGAGATTACT
>JBBQMM010000514.1:0-3338 GCA_038328935.1 Burkholderiales bacterium | reverse complement strand
GCCTCGCGGCCCAGCAGCCTGCGCAGCGCGAACACCTGCACGTGCAGGTTGGCTTCCTCGACGGCGCTATCGGCCCAGACGAGGTCGAGCAGCTCGTGCTTGCTCACCAGCGTGCCCGCTCGCTGCACCAGGGCAATCAAGAGGTCCAACGCCCGCGCGCCAATGTCCACCGCCAGCCCGTCGGCGCGCAGTGCGCGCTGCGCGGGCAGCAGCTCGAACCTTCCGAATCGCCAGACGCTGGTCATGGACGCTGAATTTACCCAAACCCCGGCGCTGCCTGGTGCGTTGTCTGTGCGACGCGCAATGACCGAGCCGCTTTGCCTGAGTCTTCGGTCAACAAGGTTCCGTGCACGGAAACCGCTACGGCACCGATCAAGCGACCAACGCCTTGCCGGGGTCGGTTCAGCGCAAGTGCCAGCGCTCAAGGGCAAGGCATTCACATCCACCCGCGATTCACGCCACTGCGGCCAGTGGCGGTCCAGGATCTCGACGAACCGTGTGATGTGGTTGGGTTCCAGCAGGTGAGCCATCTCGTGCACCAGCACGTACGCCAGCAGGTCCTTGGGCTTCTTCACCAGTTCCGTGTTCAAACGAACGTGGCGCTTGCCGGGGTTGCAACCGCCCCACTGCCACCAGCGTCACCCGCCCGCTCGGCGGGTGTACGGTCAGGTGCACATGCTTGACCGCCTTGCGCGTCAGCGCAATGACCACGTCACCCAGCGCGATCGTTTCCTGCATCAATAGCCCGGCTGGTTCTTGATGATGTCGAAGAGCGCCTGCGTCGCCTCGCGGTCTCGCTCCCACCGAACTGCGTTTGAGTTCGACCACGGCGGTGGCCAGGCCGTTCAGGTAAAGCACGATGTCGGGACGACGTTGGCAGCCCGCTTTCAACGCCACTTCCTCGGCCAGCGCGAAGTCGTTGGCCTGCCGCTTCGACCAGTCGATCAGCTGCACGGTCTGGTGCGCCTGGCCGGCGGCGGTCTGCACGGGAACGCCATAACGCAGCAACTGCTAGGTGCGCAAGTAAGTTGGCCCGGTATAGCCTGATGCCGGTCGAATCATTCGCTGTCTTCAGCTTCTGCAGCGCCGCGCCGACTTGCGCTGCCGTGTAGCCGCGGGTGGCCAGGTTGTCGCGCAGCAAGGCGGTTTCCACGCCACGGTTGCCTGCGCGCTGGCTCCAGTCGCCCAGGTTGCGAAAGCCCAGGCCGCCTGCTGCCTCAAGCCTGGTGAAGCGCTGCACGGCGCGTTTCTGTGTAGCGCGCTCGGCGCGCAATGGCTGCGTCATCGACCCATCGGCCGTTGGCACGATGCCCGGCTTCGACGGCCGACCTGGGTTCGTCCGACTCCAGCCGCACCACTTGTCCGTCGCGCCAGATGACCGCGCATTCGCCGAGCCGACGCTTGCGTTCCAACGCTTCAGTCACCGCGCGACGCAATGCATCCAGCGCGTGCTCATCTCTGTTGGACAGCTTGTTGATGGCTTGGCCGCCTTCACGGGAGGGTCGAAAACTGCGGGGTCAAGAATAGTGCGCTGGTTGCCCTGCTGGGTGAAAACAATGCCCGGCGCAGGCCCGCTGTTGACGAAGCAACGGGCATCGTCCACCGCGCAGGCATACAACTCCAACAGGTTCCACAGGCTGCGTGGAAAGCGCCGGGCAATGTCGGTTGCCGGGATCGAATGCCCGCCGTGCGCGAAGCGCTCGGCCACGCGCAGCCGGGACATCTCTGCGGGCGGCAGTGCGAGATCAAGGATGTGTGGCCGCCGCAGGCGGTGCCGATGCGTGCTTCGAAGGGCACGGCCGGTCATGACGATATGAGCTTTCGCAGAGAAGAGCCCGCGACGAGTTGCGGCGCGGAACACTGCGTTAGGCTCAGCTGCATGACGACGCCGAATCAGCCCACCCTGAACCGCGAAACCGGCGAACGCCGCCCGGTTTCTGGCCGCGATCCCGCGCGCGACCCTAACCGCGACAGCACGCGCGACCCCACGCGCGACACCACCCGCACCGACGACACGCGCATCGACGCCGTGCGCCCGCTCATCACGCCGGCGCTGCTGCTCGAAAAGCTGCCCGTCTCGGAAGCCACGCTCACGCTGATCGAGCGCAGCCGCCAGGACATCGCACGCATCCTGGCGGGCGATGACGACCGGCTGCTCGTCGTCGTCGGCCCTGGTTCGATTCACGACCATGAACAGGCGCTCGCCTATGCTGCCTTGCTTCAGGCCGCAGCGGCGCCGCTGGCAGACGCGCTGCTGGTGGTGATGCGCACCTACTTCGAGAAGCCCCGAACGACGGTGGGCTGGAAGGGCTACATCAACGACCCGCACCTGGACGGCAGCTTCGCCATCAACGATGGGCTGGAGCGTGCGCGTCGGCTGCTGCTGCAGTTCGTCGACGGCGGCCTGCCCGTGGGCACCGAGTTCCTGGACCTGCTGAGCCCGCAGTTCATCAGCGACCTCGTGGCTTGGGGCGCGATCGGCGCGCGCACGACGGAAAGCCAGAGCCACCGTCAGCTGGCCTCAGGCCTCAGTTGCCCGGTGGGTTTCAAGAACGGCACCGACGGCAGCGTGAAGGTGGCGGTGGATGCCATCGTGGCCGCTGCCGCGCCGCACGCCTTCATGGGCATGACCAAGATGGGCCAAGCCGCGATCTTCGAGACCCGCGGCAACCCCGACTGCCACGTCATTCTTCGTGGCGGCAAGCGCCCCAACTACGACACCGCGTCGGTGGCCGCCGCCTGTGACAGCCTGGCCGAGGCCGGCCTGCGCGGGCAGGTCATGATCGATGTCTCGCACGGCAACAGCGAGAAACAGTACCGGCGCCAGATCGACATCACGGCCGACATTGCCAGCCGCATTGCCGCTGGCGAGCAGCGCATCACGGGCGTGATGGTGGAAAGCCATCTGCACGAAGGCCAGCAGCAACTGCGGCCCGGAGAGCCGCTGCGCCCGGGGGTCTCGATCACCGATGCCTGCATCGGCTGGGAAGACACCGAGGTCTTGCTGCAGCAGCTGGCCGCTGCCGTGCGCAAGCGGCGCAGCGGCTGATCGAGCCCCGACCGCAAGACACCTGACCTACGCCTTGAAGGATTGAGCGCAGGACATGATGGAGCCGTTGATGATTGCGCTGGCTTTCGTGGCCGGCTTTGCGGTGCAGCTGGTGCGTTTGCCGCCACTGATCGGTTTTCTGGCCGCAGGCTTTGCCCTCAACGCCATGGGCTTCGAGCGCAGCGCGACGCTCGACACCATCGCCAATCTCGGCGTGACGCTGCTGCTCTTCACCATCGGCCTGAAGCTGGACATCCGCACGCTGATGCGCGGCGAGGTCTGGGGTTCC
>JBBQMM010000513.1:0-3338 GCA_038328935.1 Burkholderiales bacterium | reverse complement strand
GACCCTGACGAAGTGCGGCGCGAGTACGGCATTGAACTGGGCAGCATCAGCGCGTCCCAGCCGGTTGATAGTTTGATCGTCGCGGTAAACGCAGGCGTGGTGGCGCCCGGCTACGTCACGCCCTGGGCCGCACCGGGCATGCCCTGGAAGGTGTTGAGCCAACTCTTGCGCCGCCACGCGCCGGTGCGTCTGGGTGGGTGGAACGTGCTCAGTCACCTGCCGTGGATCTGGCAGTGGTGGCGTGCCTGCAGCCCCAAAACCCACCTGGAAAACCGCAGCGCCATGCAGCGCCTCGCCCAGTTCAGCCGCCAGCGGCTGCTGGAGTTGACTGACAAGTTGCAACTCGATTACGAGCAAAGCACGGGATACCTGGTGCTGCTGCGTGATGCCGCAGCGCTGGCTGCAGCGCAGCCGGGTCTGGCGCTGTTGCGCGAGCTGGGGGTCAGCCACGAGTTGATCGACGCCGCACGATGCCGGCAGATCGAACCGGGGCTGAACCCGCAGGCGCAGCTGCAAGCGGGCATCCACCTGCCGCAGGACGGCGTCGGCAATTGCCGGCACTTCGCTTACCTGCTTCGCCAAAAGGGCCAGGAACTGGGCGTGCAGTTCGTCTTCGACACGCCCGTGCGGGGCATCGCTTCAGGCAAACAACCCGAGCTGCAGTTCCAGGACGGCAGCACGCGGGCCTTCGATGCCGTGGTGGTGTGCGCCGGTGTGCAGGCCAACGAGGTGTTGCGCTCCGTCGGCATGAAGCTGCCGCTGGCCCCCGTGTATGGCTACTCGGTGACCGCACCGCTGCGCTCCCAGGCGCTCGAACAGCAACAGAGCCCCGTGTCGGCGCTAATGGATGAGCGCTACAAGGTCGCCATCTCACGCCTGGGTCGGCGTGTCCGGGTGGCCGGTAGCGCCGAGCTGGGCGGGAACCTGGAGCACCTGGGCCAGGCGCCCATGCGCACGCTGTACCGCGTTCTGGACGAGTGGTTCCCCGGCGCGATGCAGCGAGCCGATGCCCAGCCATGGAAGGGTGCGCGCCCGATGCTGCCCGACGGGCCCCCGGTGTTGGGTGAGAGCGGCGCACCGGGTGTCTGGCTCAACCTGGGCCATGGTTCCAGCGGATGGGCGCTGGCTTGCGGCAGCGCCCGCGTGCTGGCCGAACGCGTCAGCGGGCGCCCTTCCCCGCTGGACTTGAGCCGGTTGACCAGGGAACGGTTGCGCACCTGAATCGCCCGCCGAGAGGCTGACGGTTCTTCGATGATGTCCGTTCAGCGCACCGTCTGCGCCGGGCAACGGCAGCACAATTGGCCCATGAAGCCGGATCACGGGCCCTGGCCCATCGACCACCCGACCCAGTGCTGGCCCTTGCACGACCGCGCAGCGACCCAGGCCGCCGAGCAGGCGGCACGCGCCCTTGTAGATGCCCCCCATGCGTTGATGGCGCGCGCCGGGCTTGCAGTGGCCCGCCTGGCGCTGGCGCTGGCGCCACACAGCCAGCGCGTATGGGTGGCCGCCGGGCCGGGCAACAACGGCGGCGACGGCCTGGTGGCCGCTGCTCACCTGCGCCGTGCAGGTCGGGAGGTAGCGGTGAGCCTGATCGGCGCGTCGGCAGCAAGACCTGCCGATGCACGCTGGGCCTTGGCGCAGGCGCAGCAGGCTGGCGTTGAGATAGTGGAAGGCGACGACGCCAGCGCGCGCTGCGGGGCCCATGCCGACCTCGTCATCGACGCGCTGCTGGGCATCGGCGCGTCGCGTCCGCCTGAGGGCGGGCTGGCCGTCTGCATCGGTCGCATCAATGCCAGCGGCGCTCCGGTACTGGCGGTGGATATACCGTCCGGCCTGAACGCCGACACCGGCGCACTCTGGGGTAGCGAGGCGGTGCGCGCCACCGCCACCTTGTCGTTGCTGACCTTGAAGCCGGGCACCTTCACAGCACTCGGTCGCGACCACGCGGGCGCGAACTGGTTGCACACGCTGGGCGCTGCAGCGGGCAGCCCGACGGCGCAGCTTCACGTGCCACCGGCTCGGGGGGCGCGACTTCATGCTACCCACAAGGGCAGCCATGGCGACGTGGCGGTGGTGGCTGGTGCGCCCGGCATGACCGGCGCGGCATGGTTGGCAGCGCGCGCGGCGCTGACAGCAGGGGCCGGGCGCGTTTACGTCAGTCTGCTGGACGAGGGGCCGCTCAGTGTCGACCCATTGCATCCCGAGCTGATGGCACGGGCGCGCTGGTGGCTTGGAACGGCGGCCCTGCTCAGCCGCCACACGGTGGTCTGCGGATGCGGGGGCGGCTCCGATGTGGCACAAGTCCTGCCGCCGTTGCTGGCTCACGCAGCGCGCCTGGTGCTCGACGCCGATGCCTTGAATGCGCTGACGCACGACACGTCGCTGGCGCAGCAACTGCGGCAGCGCACCGCGCGAGGCCTGCCCACCGTGCTGACGCCGCATCCGCAGGAGGCCGCGCGCTTGCTTGGCACGACGGCGGCGCAGGTTCAGAACGACCGGCTCGCTGCCGCTGCAAGTCTGGCCGAATCGATGCAATGTGCCGTGCTGCTGAAGGGATCAGGCTCGGTCATCGCCGCGCCGGGCGCACTGCCCTGGATCAATCCCACCGGCAATGCAGCGCTGGCCGGCCCCGGCACTGGCGACGTGCTGGCCGGCTGGTTGGCGGGGCGTTGGGCCCAGGAGCCTGACAGCCCGGCGCAGCGGGTGGCGGCCATGGCGGCATGGGAACATGGCCGCGCTGCCGACGAGTTTGCCGGCGCCTTGCATGGTCAGCCGCTGCGGGCCAGCTCGCTGATCGAGGCGCTGGCGCGCGGCCTGCCTTAACCTGGAACTTGGCGTGGAATGTTCCATGATCCGGGGCGCTGCCCCGAATCATGAAACCTGGTTAGCACCGCTGCCTGATCGGTGGCCCTGTCAACGGCGGGTTCGTGCCTTCGCCGCCGGCCGTTGCGGGCCCGGTTTTCGTGACCGGCGCTCGCTGCCGGCTGAGGCCGAGCGCGCAGCGACGGTGGCGGCACGTTCCGGCGGTTCAGTCCCGCGCAGTCCACGGGTCGCAGCGCGTGCGCTGCGCAGCGCCGACTTCTGCTGTCGGTCAGCGTCTTGCACCCGGGCCAGTTCGCCGCTGGCCGATGGCGCGCGCGCCGTGGCGCTGCGAGCACTCGGTCGCTGCGCCGCGCCGGCCGACAGGGTGGCGGCTTCCTGCACCAGGCGAAAGTCGATCTTGCGTCCGTCCAGATCGACGCGGCTGACCTGCACCTGCACCCGGGTGCCCACTGCATAGCGAATGCCGGTGCGTTCGCCGCGCAATTCTTGTCGGGCCTCGTCGAACCGGTAGTACT
>JBBQMM010000512.1:0-3341 GCA_038328935.1 Burkholderiales bacterium | reverse complement strand
CAGGCCGACCATCAGCAGCTTGCGCGGTGCCACCGCTTCGATCGGCCGCTCGGCCGTGTTCAGCACGGCGATATTGGAGACGCGCCGAAGGTCCAGCGCCTCGGACACGCGGGCCTCCTCGCTGCGCTTGGCATAGGTCTGGAAGGTTTGCAGCACCACGGCGCGGTCGCGTTCGATGCGGTCGAGCTCGGACTCGGCATGGTTCAGTGCGCGCAGCCGGGTTTCGATGCCGCCCGCCACCGTGCGGCGCTCGCCGAGCTGCGCCTCGATCGATTGGCGCAGGGTGGTCTCGATCTGGGCAATCTCGCGATCGACGCGTTGCACCGCCTCGGCATCGTCCTTGAAACGCTGCAGCAGCTCGGTGCGGCGTATGCGCAGCTCGGTGACCTTGGCACGCAGCTGCTCGTGATTGGGCTGCGAGCTCAGGCGCGCCAGCACCGCGACGTCGGCCCCGGCCGGCAGGCGCAGCAGCTTCATCTCGCCCTCGTCGCTTTGCGCGTCCTTGCGCAGCAGCTGCAGGCGGCTCAGCAGCAGCGAACGCTCCTCGACTATGGTCGAGATCTGCAGGCCGTCGCGCAGCTGCAGGCGACTGGCGTCGAGCAGCTTGAGCTGGTCGCGCAGGGTCTGCAGCTGCTCGTCGAAGAAGCTGCTCATGCCGCGCTCGCGGCGCACCTCAACGCGCTTGTCCAAGTAGAGCTTGACGACCATGTCCACCACCTGCATGGCCAGCTCGGCCGAGGGCAGACGGGCGACGATGGAGATCACGTCGGAGTCTTTCTCGCGCTCGACGCGCAGGGCCTTCTGCAGCAGGGTCACGGCCTCCTCGCGCTCGCTCAGGCGCGGGCGCAGGTTCAGCACGATGCTCAGCTCCTTGAACTCGGCCTTGACCCAGCGCACCGCGCGCCGCAGCTCGTGCTTCACCTGCTGGAACAGGGTCTGCGGCGGCGGCGCCTCCATCTTGAAGGCCGCGGGGCCCAGCGCATCGACCGCGGCCTCCAGCTGCGACCGTGCGCTGAGCATCTGGATCTCGGAGTTGATGTCCTCCTTGCGCACGCCGTTGGAAATCAGCCCGCCTTTCTCAACCGACACCGGCACCTCGACATTCTCGCGGCCCAGCTTGACCAGCAGCCTTGAGGTGGACTCGAACTCCTCGCTGACGAACTGCATCGCGCCATAGGTCGTCAGCACGGCACCCAGCGTGGTGGCGACGATCAGCCAGCGGTGATAGTCCAGCGCCCGCACCAGATCGGCCACAAAGGCCGAGCCCAGCTGCATGACCTGATCGACGTCGTGATCGGCGTTGCTCATGAGTGCACCCTACGCACTTCGTGCGGTCCCGCCAAGCGGGATTTCGCTCCTTCGGGCGGCCGGGCGGAGCTCATCGTATTGCGGCCCCTGCGGGCAGACCTTGTCTGGCCCAGTTCCAGGCGCAAGCCTGCATCAAGCCCAGCTTGAGCAGACGTGCGCCGCCAGACACCCAGGCGGCACCGACGGCACCGGCTGCGGGTATGGCGAAATAGTAAGCCGCGAGCAGCAGCGGCAGCGTGTATAGATCGAGCTTGAAGATGAAATCGGGCTTGACGAACATCAGATACGGAATGGCCACCGGAAACGCGCACATCGCCGCCAACGAGCCGGCCAGCAAGAGCATCAGCACTTCGACCGAGCCGGCATAACCGTGGGGCAGCCAGGCGGCGCCGAAGTGCAGCAGTGCCGGCACCGCCAGCAGCAGCAGCAGGGCCAGCAGCAGCAGACCGCCCTGCACCCGCGACATCAGCGCCCGCAAGGTGCCCGCATGGCTGGCCGGTGCCACCTTGGGGCTGACGACCACGGCCAGATAGGTGCCCAGCAGCTCGGGAATTTGCGCGAACACCTGGGCCGCTGCGAACAGGCCGACCTGCTCCAGGCTGGAAAACTGCGTCAGCAACAGCAGATCGGCCCGCGTCAGCAGGGCCGAGAAGGCAAAGGTCAGAAACATCCAGCGCACCGTCTGCCCCAACTCGCGGCCCTCGCGGCGCGGCAGCGGGTCTTGCCTGGGCCAATGAGGCCGAACCAGCCAGACGGCGCCGAGCAGCGCGGTCAAGGTACACAAGGCGGCCATCGTCATCAGCGCCTGGGCCGAGGCCTGGAACCACAGCAGCACGGCAGCAATACCGCCCACGCGCAGCGCCTGGACCAGCAGCTCCAGCCCGGCATAGGCGGCAAAGCGCTGCTGCAGCTGCAGGTTCAAAAAGGCCGAGCGCAGCAGCAGCACGCCGGCCCCCACCGCCATGGCCAACATCAAGAGCTGCGGCTCCGGGCGCTTGAACAGGGCCCCGGACAGCTGCTGGGCCAACAGCAGCGCCACGCTGATCAGTGCCAGGCTGGCCGCCAGCTTGATGGCCACGCCCCAGCGCTCCACGGCGGCGGCGCGCGGCAGATCGTGCAGCCGGTGCACCGAGGCCAGCTTGATCACGCTCATGTCGATGGCCGAGCCCAGCACACCGTCGGCCAGGGCAACAAGGGTCAGGCAGATGGCGTAGGCGCCGAAGTCGGCCGGCGCCATATGCGTCAAAAGTACGCCGTTCAGCACCACCGTCAATACCCCACCCAAGCCCTTGGGCAGGGCCACATAAGCGGTTTGTTGCAACGACTTGTTCATGATGTAAGGGTCTTTGCCTAGCCAGCCACCGCAGCGTTACAGTGGTCGACTCTTTGCAGCACAGGATCCACGCCATGAAGCAGATGCAGCGATTTGCGGTTCTTGCCTGCGCGCTGGTCGCGTTGTCGATGGCTCCGGCAGGTGCCCGCCCCTTGTACGGCTTCACGCCGTTTCCCTACGATTCGACCGTTGAGGCCGTGACCCGCACCTTGGACATTGTGCGCAGCAACGCCAACGTCCATGCCCTGCACCTGGATGACGGCATTCCCTGGGACGAGTTGCTCGCCGCCAAGCCCAATCCGAAGCGGGTGCAGAGCGACTGGGACGACTGGACCCGCGCCATACCCACCGGCCGCCCGGTCTATCTGGGGCTGGCGCCGCTGGCCAAGGACCGCAAGAGCCTGGCGCCGACCAAGGGCGAGGCGGGCACCAGCAGCTCCCTGCCCTGGAGCCTGACGCTGGCAAGGCTTGACGACGCCAAGGTCAAGGCCGCCTACCTCGAGTACGCCCGCCGCGCAGTGCGGCAATTCCGCCCCAGCTATCTGAACCTGGGCATCGAGGCCGGCGAGCTGGCCGCACGCGATCCCAAGCGCTGGCCGCAGTTCGAGGCCCTGTACCGCCACGTGGCCACGGCGCTGAAACGCGACAACCCGCGGCTGCAGATCGGCATCTCCTTTGGCCTGCAGTCCTTGATGAAGCC
>JBBQMM010000511.1:0-3361 GCA_038328935.1 Burkholderiales bacterium | reverse complement strand
TCGGGCAGGCGGTACAGGCGCAGGCAGTCTTGCTGCTCGTTGATTTCGGCAAGCAAACGGCGCTCCAGCGTCTCCAGCTCAGCCAGTGTGACTTGGCACTCGAACACCGATTTCTGTACCCGCTGGCCGGTGCCTTCACAGACCTTGGCCACGCGGCGCAGGCGGCGCCGGCCTTCCTTGGTTTCGGTGTTCACGTCGTAGCAAACAATCACCAGCATCGCAGCCTCACTTGGCGAGGAAGGGCAGATAGCCGGCGCGCGAACCCTCGGCATCCAGCTCGCCCCGGATGGTGCGTGCCAGCAGCCGGGCCTGTACCAAGGGCACCAGCCCCAGCGCCACCGGCCGGGCCAGCAGCGGATGCAGAATTTCTTCCTGCTTGCGCTGCTGAAACGCCACCAGCACGGTCTTGCGCGCATCGGCCTTCAGCGACACGGCGCCGCCCTCGCGCAGATCAAAGTCGTTGGCTGACAACTGCAGTCGATTCACCAGCGTCAGCGCCAGGCGGTCGGCGAAGGGGCGGAACTCCTCCATCAGATCCAGCGCCAGGGCGGCGCGGCCGGGGCGCAGCGCGTGCAGGAAACCGACCTGTGGATCGAGGCCGGCGGCCTCCAGGGCGCTGCGGCAGTCATTCATCCACAGCGCGTACAGAAACGAGATCAGCGCATTGAAGCGGTCGCGCGGTGGGCGCCGGCTGCGGCCCTGCATCGCGAAGGGCTCGCGCAGATCGGCGCGCACCAGCAACGGCAGCGCGGCAAAGTATTGGCGCGCCGCTTCGCCTTCCATGCCGCGCAGTGCATCCAGGTCGGCCACCCCGGGCAGCGCCCGCAGGCTGGCGGCCAGGTCATCGGCTCGGCGCGTCAGCAGCGCGGCCTCGTCGTCCAATTTGGCTTCGCGCGCGCCGCGTTGCAAAACGGCGCGCGCGTTGCGCACCTTGCCGGCCACAAAGCAGCGCGCCAGCTCCAGCGTGAAACCTGCCTCCTGGCTCGCGTTATGCTGGGCACGGCGCAGCAGCACGTTGCCGGCGGTGGGGCCTTCAAGTCGCGCCTTGAAGCGGCCGTGTTCATTCAGCAAGACCAAGGCGATGCTGTCCTCGGCCAGCCGGTGCATCAATGGCGCCGAAAGGTTGATGTGCCCGAAGCACACCACGGCATGCAGATGGTGCAAGGGCACGCGCAGACGCACCTCGCGATCCAGCTCCACGCGCAGGGTGTCGTTGTCCAGCCGCAGATAGGTCTCGGGCGTGGTGACGTAGAGCGTGTTCAGCAACTGCATGCGTTAGTCACTCCTCATCCGGATCAAACAGACGTTGGCGGGCCAGCTGCCAGCCGAGTGCAGCCCGCGTTTCGGGTTGGCAGCGTTCGCGCAGCGAGCAACCTTTGCAGTGGCGGCTGGCCGTTTCGCCCACCAGCGGCTCGGGCAGACGTTCGCTGGTCAGCATCAGCCGCACCGCCGTCGCCACGTTCGCCACCTGCGCACGCAACTCGGGCGTGATCGGCACCACGCGCCGCCGCTTCGAGCTGGCGTAGTACAGCGCGCCCTCGGGCACCGGCTGGCCGGTCATGAACTCCAGGCACAGCGCCTGCGCGGCCAACTGCAAGTCATCGCAGGCGGCGATGTCGGCCGCCTTGTTGCGCAGACCGTGTTTGTATTCCACCGGATAGGCCGCACCACCGGCGCTGAACTCCACCACATCCGACTTGCCGATCAAGCCCAACTCGTCGTGCCACAGCGGCAGTGCGCGCTCCACCCGCAGGCCTTGGGTCAGCTCCATGCCGGGTTGATCGGTGCGCGCATGCACGGCATTGCCACGCAGCGTGTGCACGTTGTCGTCAAAGGCCTGCTCCAGATGGATCAGGCCGCACTGGCGCGGGCAGTAGGCCCAGTGCTGCAGGGCCGACAGGGGGATGGGGTCGGGCTCGTACATAGGGGCATAGGGGGAGCTGTTTGCTGGTGGTCGGAAGGCCTACTAAACTTCAACGTCGTTATTGCCTGGAGCACGCCATGTCAAACAACACGCCCATCGCAGAGATCGAGGCTGTGGCTGAGCAAGCGATGAAGCTGTCGCCTGACGACCGTGCTGAACTCGCGGAACGGCTGCTGCTGAGTGTCTCGTCGGACACGAGCTTGCACCCCAGCTGGGCCCCGGAACTGGCGCGCCGTGTGGCGGAGCTTGATGCCGGTGACGCCGAACTCATCCCCGCAGAAGAAGTCTTTGCCGAGATGCGCCGGATCATCGACGGGCATTGACCGGCATTGACCGGCACTATGAACATCCGCTTCACCGCAGCCGCAACGCGAGAGCTCCTCGCAGCGCTGAAGCGCTACCGCGACGACGCTGGCGTTGCCACATCGGAGCGATTCAACGACAGCGTG
Source organism: Burkholderiales bacterium (assembly GCA_038328935.1). GTDB lineage: Bacteria > Pseudomonadota > Gammaproteobacteria > Burkholderiales > Burkholderiaceae_C > Rubrivivax. The sequence goes on along the minus strand of JBBQMM010000511.1, from coordinate 988 downwards.
CAACGCGCTGTCATGCGGCTTCGGAAAATGCCCGAACTTGGCAGCCCCGCCCCCTCTGAACTGCGAACCTGGCCTCTGCAACGATTTCAGTACACCCTGGTGTACCGCGTTGACCTCAAGGAGATTGTGGTGATCGCGGTGGCGCATCAGCGTAGGGAGGCGGGGTACTGGGGGAAGCGAAGCTGAATAATCAGAGCGTCAGGCACGCCGCATCAGGTTGACGCCCGGCGCCGCCTGCAGTGACTCACCCACCGCCAAGGCCTTGCCGTCAAACGTCACCGCGTAGTCCTGGAACTGCCGCACGGCTTCGCTGCTGCCCACGCGTGCCACCGTCAGCCGGTCGAACAGTGCATGCGCATGGGCGTTGCCCAACTCGCTGTCATGCTTGAACACGTAGAGCCCGCGCGTCGACATCTCGCCGCGAGCGGCCGAGCGGTCATGCTCAAACATCTGCTCCAGCGCAGTGAACAACAGCTCCAGGTCTTCGCCCGAGAAACCGGTCTGCTTGGCCAGGAAGGCCGACACAAAGCCGTGCGAGCGGTACAGGCCATAGGGCACGGTGTGCTTGCGTCCCATGGTGCGGTTGTCACCGTCTTGCTTCTCGGCCTCAGCCTCGGTGGCTACGGCCATGCGGGTGATCGAATGCTCGGAAGCCACGATGGGGTCGAGCGATCGCCCGAAGGTCAGCTGCACCGGACCGCGCACCTGGCCGCAATTGACGCCGGTGGACATGACGGCGCCAAAGGTGCGCACGTCAAAGAAGTTCTGGCAAATCCAGGCGCGCGCCTTGTCCACGCTGTCGGCGCTGCCTTTGCGCTTCTTCTTCCCCTTGGCTTCCGGGTCGTCGGCCAGTTCTTCTTCGGCGCCGATGGCGAGGTAGGCGGCACGGTGGGTGCGCTCCAGCACGGCCTTTTCCTTGATATAGATGTCATAGGGCGGCTCGGCACCTTTGACCAACTGCACAAAGTTACGCAGCTTGCGTTTTAGC